>JAQGMU010000341.1 GCA_028292195.1 Ramlibacter sp.
ACATGGCGCAGGTGCGGCAGCTTCTCCTGCAGGTCGCGCGCCATCGCTTCGTGGTCGTGGCCGCGAAATGTCTTCGGAACCACGAGCAGCTTCGCCTCGGCGAAACCCAGCATGAACTCCAGCTCGCGTTCGCGGAAGATCGGCATCAAGGGGTTGACGATCGCCCCGACGCGCCAGCCGGCGAGGGTGACGACGGCGAATTCCCACCAGTTGGGCAGCTGCACCGCGACGACGTCACCGCGCCCGACGCCCAGCCGGCGCAGCGCGGCGGCGCAGCGCGCGACGCTGTCGCCGAGTTCGCGGTAAGTCAGTCGCCTGGGCTCGGGCCGGTCGGCCCGGTAGGCCGTCACCGCGAGCTTGTCGGGCGTGTTGCCAACCGCCTGGGCGAGATACGCGTCGAAGGTGGTGTCCAGCCAGTAACCGCCGGCGCGGGCGGCCGCGGCATGCGCTTGGGGATCGTAGGGCATGGTTGGTTCGCTTGAGTTGCTTACTGCGCCGACGCCCACAGCAGCGGGCCGCCGCTCCAGGCGGGGCTGAGGCCCGCCAGGCAGGCAGCGACGTCGAGGAAGACGGGATCGCCGGCGCCGGCCGCCGCTGCGCATTCGGCGGCGATGCGGGCCTGCTCGGGCAGCTCGCGGCCATGCAGGCGCTGCAGCACGGACGAAGGGCCTGGCGTGCGCCAGGGGAGGGACCAGAGGCGGGTGGCGAGTGCAGCGGCCGAATGCGCGGCTGCGTCGTCGGTTGCGATGATCTCCAGCACGCGCCCATAGGGGCCGGCGGGCGCCAGGACCAGCGCGGACGCCGGCGTTGCCGCCGCGGCCTCGTCGCTCACGCGCAAGGCGAAGGCGTGGCGCGTGCCATCGGCCGCCAGGATTTCCAGCGTGTCCGCGGCCAGCGTGGCGTCCTGCACCTGCTGGACCTTGCAGCGCTCCAGCGCCTTCGCCCAGGACGCGCGCTGCGGGGAGATGGACCCCACGCGCAAGCTTTCCACCTTCACCCCGGCCGGCGGCGCGAGCTCGCGCTCGGCCCGCAGCCGCTCGAGGAACAATGTGCGGATCATGCGGCCCGCCACCGGCGAGAACATCAGCCGCAGGAACTGGTTCATCTCCACCGCGGTGGCCTGGTCCAGAGGCAGCCGCGCGCCGAGCAGCACGCTGTCGACGATCGCGCTGTAGGCGGGGTAGAGCGCGAAGTCCTCGCTGGAGACACCGAAGCCTGCCGCGATCGCGGCTGCCCGCGGCGCGCTGTGCGGCGGGGCGTCCGACTGCGCCAGCTGGGGGAATTTGGCCGCGGCATCGTAAGGCCTGCCTTGCAGAGCGACGGCTTCTTCGCGGGCCCGCATCATCAACTCGCCTGGCGGCACGACCGCATCGACGATGCGCAGCCGCAAGGCCTCGGCCGGCGCGATCGGCAGGCCACTGAGCAGCATCCGCAGCGCGGGCTCGAAGCCCGCCAGGCGCGGCAGCCGCTGCGTGCCGCCGGCGCCGGGCAGCAAGCCCCAGCGCACCTCGGGTACGCCGAGCTGCAATTTGGGATCGTCGGCAACGAGGCGCGCACGGCAGGCGAGCGCGAGTTCGAGGCCGCCGCCCAGCGCGAGGCCATTCACCGCCGCGACCCAGGGCTTGGCCGACTGTTCCAGCCGGACGAACAGGCGCCCCAGGCGGCCGCACATCTCGAACATCTGTGCGTGCGTGCCGTCGCGCGCCGCATCGCAATAACCTTGCACCATGACCAGGTCAGCGCCCGCCAGGAAGGTGGGTTTGCCGGATGTGAGCACGACGCTGCGCACAGCAGCATCCGCATCCACGCGCTCCATCAGCGCCTCGAGTGCGTCCATCAACTCCGCCGAGAACACGTTCATGCTCCGGCCGGGCATGTCAATGGTGGCCAGCAGGACGCCGTCGGCGCCCAGCTCCGTGCGGATCAAATCCATGGGCTCAGGCGAACTTCTTGAAGTCGGGCTTGCGGCGTTCGTTGAAGGCCTTGACGCCTTCCTTCGATTCCTCGGTCTGGTAGAAATGTTTGACCGTCTGGATGCCCTGGAAACTGATGCCGCGGATGTGCTCGGTGTCGGCCGCGAAGGAGCGCTTGATGATGGTCAGCGCCGTCGGGCTCAGCTCGTTGATTTCCTTGCACCACTGGTCCACCTCGGCGTCGAGCTGGTCGTGCGGCACCACCTTGTTCACCAGGCCCATCTTCTCGGCCTCGGCGGCGCTGTACTTGCGGCACAGGAACCAGATCTCGCGTGCCTTCTTCTCGCCGACGATGCGCGAGAGATAGGCCGTGCCCCAGCCCGGGTCGGCCGAGCCGACCTTGGGGCCGACCTGGCCGAAGGTGGCCTTCTCGCTGGCGATGGTCAGGTCGCAGATGGTGGCGAACACGTTGCCGCCGCCGATGGCGAAGCCCTGCACCCTGGCGATCGACACCTTGCGCAGGTCGCGCAGCGCGGTCTGCATTTCCTCGATCGGCATGCCGACCGTGCCGCGCGGGCCGTAGAGGCCGTCTTCCGACAGGTGCACCTTCTGGTCGCCGCCGGTGCAGAAGGCCTTGTCGCCGGCGCCGGCCAGCACCATCACGTTGGCGCTCTTCTCCTCGTCGGCGCGGTGCAGCGCGTCTATGAGTTCTTCCAGCGTCTGGTTGCGGAAGGCGTTGTAGACCTCGGGGCGGTTGATGGTGATGCGCACCGTGCCCTCGCGCACCTCGTACAGGATGTCCTTGTATTCCTTCGCCATGTCTGTCTCCTTAACCGTGCATCGTCAGCCCGCCCGAGACGCTGATGGTCTGGCCGGTCATGAAGGCGGCGTCGTCGCTCGCCAGGAAGGCCACCAGGCCGGGGTAGTCGTCGGGCACGCCGATGCGCCCGAGCGGCACGCCCCTGACCATGGCGTCGCGGATCTTCTGGCCCTGCTCGCCGGTGCCGACGAAGGACGCCATCGCGGGCGTGTCGGTGGGGCCGGGGCAGACCGTGTTGATGGTGACGTTGCTGCGTGCCACTTCGCGCGCCAGCGCCTTGGCGAAGGCGATGGTCGCGCCCTTGCAGCCGGAATAGACCACCTCGCCGCTGGAGCCCACGCGTCCGGCGTCGGAGGCGATGTTGACGATGCGTCCGTGCTTGCGCGCGGCCATGCCCTGCGCCACGGCGTGCGTCATGTGCAGCGGGCCGAACCAGTTGATGGCCGTCACCTTCTGCCAGAAGGCGGCGTCGGTTTTCAGGAAGGGCATGGGCGTGTCCCAGCCCGCGTTGTTGACCAGGATGTCGGTGGGCTGGCCGGCCTGGCTTTCGAAAGACGCGACGGCCGCGGTGACCGCCGCGTAGTCGGTGATGTCGCAGGGCACGGCCAGCGCCTTGCCACCTGCGGCCTCGATGGCCGCGACCGTTTCGTTGGCGCCCTGCGGATTGATGTCGAACGCGCCGACGGTGATGCCTTCGCTGGCCAGTCGCAGCGCGATGGCCCGGCCGATGCCGCTGCCCGCGCCGGTGACGATCGCGGCCTTGCCTTTCAGTCCTCGCATGTCTGAAGTCTCCTCGCACACGATGGTGCTACTATGATGCGTCAATGCATCATACGCTAGCGAACTAATTATGAGCAAGTCCGCCGCCAGGGCCGTCGCACGGGGTTTACCCGCAACCAACCTGCCGCACACGATCGACTGGGAGCTGCGGCTCGGCTTCCTCATCCATGACGTTTCGCGGATGCGGCGCAGCGCCTTCGACCGCTACCTGAAGCCGATGCAGCTCACCCGTTCGCAATGGTGGGTGCTGGCCTACCTGTCGCGCGAAGACGGCATGACGCAGTCGCAGCTGGCGGAGGAGCTGGACCTGGGCAAGGTCGCCATGGGTGGGCTGATCGACCGGCTGGAGAAGTCGGGCTTCATCCGGCGCGAGGCCGATGCCAGCGACCGGCGCGTCAACCGCATCTTCCTGGAACCGAGCAGCAAGACCATCGTGAACAAGATGCGCCCGCTGAACCACCAGTTCAACAGCGCCATCTTCACCGGCATCTCCGATGCCGACCTCGAGACGACGGCGGTCACGCTGGACGCGATGAAGCGCAACATCCGCAACCTGCTGCAGGGCCCGGCCGAGTAAGGCCGGCCCCGGGTGCGGGGGAGGGAAAACACTAACGTACGCGTCCGTATCGTGCGTTAGTGTACGTTCTGTCCGAACCCCTCCCGCTCCCCCCAGTGAACACACTTGCCACGGCCTTGATTCCGGTGACGCAGGCTGCCCGCAGTGATGCCGGCGCGCCTGCCGCGTCCGCGGGCCTGCCGCTGGCGGTGGAAGGCGTGGACCTGCGCTTCGGCGGCATCCACGCGCTGCGCGGCGTTTCCTTCGCGGCGGCCGCCGGCCAGATCACCGCCGTCATCGGCCCCAACGGCGCCGGCAAGACCAGCGTCTTCAACACCATCTCCGGCTTCTACCGGCCCGCGGCGGGCCGCATCAAGCTGGGCGAGCGCGACATCACCGGCGTGCCGGTGCATGCGCGCGCCGGCATGGGGCTGGCGCGCACCTTCCAGAACATCGCGCTGTTCCGCGGCCTCTCCGTGCTGGAGAACATCAAGCTGGGCGGCCACCACACGATGAAGGCCAACCTGCTGTCCGCCATGGCGTACAGCCGCAGTGCGCGCGAAGAGGAACTGGCCTTGCGGGCCGAGGTCGAGCGCAAGGTGATCGACTTCCTGGAGATCGACCACATCCGCCACCTGCCGGTGGACGTGCTCTCCTATGGCCTGCAGAAGCGGGTGGAACTGGCGCGCGCGCTGGCGATGCGGCCACGCGTGCTGATGCTCGACGAGCCGGTTGCAGGCATGAACCGCGAGGAGACCGAGGACATGGCCCGCTTCATCCTGGACGTGCAGGAAGAGTGGGGCGTGACCGTGTTGCTGGTGGAGCACGACATGGGCATGGTGATGGACATCTCCAGCCATGTCGTCGTGCTGAACTTCGGCGAGGTGATCGCCAGCGGTACGCCGGCGGAAGTGCGGCGCCATCCGCAGGTGATCGAAGCCTACCTGGGCGCGGAGGCGGTGGCCAAATGAGCGAGTTCCTCGAATACAGCTTGCTGGGGCTGCTGTCCGGCGGCGTGACCGCACTGGTGGCCCTGAGCTTCGTGCTGGTCTACAAGGGCACGGGCGTCGTCAACTTCGCGGTCGGCGAGGTGATGATGCTGGGCGCCTACCTGTACTACGCCGGCGCGGTCACCTTCAACCTGCCGCCCTGGCTGGCCTTCATCGTTGCACTGGTGCTGATCGGGCTGCTGGCCATCGCCATCGAACGCGTGGTGCTGCGGCCGCTCTCGGGCCAGCCGGCGGTGGCGGTGCTGATGGCCACCATCGGCATGGCCAGCATCGTGCACGGCGGTGTCGAGGCGGTGTGGGGCGGCGACACCTACAGCCCGCCGACCCTGCTGCCGCGCACGCCTATCAATCTCGGCGAAATCCTGATCCCTGGCACCGTGCTCGGCAACTTCGTCGTGGCCGCAGTGCTGATCGGCGCCTTCCTCGCTTTCTTCCGCTACTCGCGCACCGGCATCGCCTTGCGCGCCACGGCCAGCGACCCGGTGACGGCCGCCACGCTGGGCATCAACATCCATTACGCGCAGCGCCTGACCTGGCTGCTGTCCGGCCTGGTGGGCACGGTGGCCGGCGTGCTGATCGCCAGCTCCGCCGGCCTGTCGCCGCTGCTCGCCTCCGCCGCGCTCGGCGTGTTCGCCGCCATCATCCTGGGCGGCATGGATTCCATCCTGGGCGCCATCGTCGCCAGCCTGATCATCGGCTGGATCGAGGCGGTGGCCGCCGGCTACCTGGGTGGCAAGTCGCGCGACGTGGTGCCCTATGTCGTGGTGCTGGCCATCCTCACGGTCAAGCCCTACGGCCTGTTCGGCACCCGCACCATCGAGAGGCTGTAGTGAGAACCGGTATCTTCCACGAGACCTTCGCCTCCGAGGAGCGGCTCTGGGACTCCCCCACCGCACGCCAGTGGATGGTGGTCTTCACCATCGCGCTGTTCACGCTGCCGTTCTGGAGCTCGGACTACCTGCTGGCCATGGCCTGCATCGTCGGCATCCACGTCATCGCCACGCTGGGGCTGAACCTCACCACCGGCAACGCGGGCCTGATCTCGCTGGCGCACGGCGCCTTCCTGGGCGTCGGCTGCTACACGGTGGCCTGGCTGGCCCGGCACGGCATGCCGTTCTACGTGGCCCTGCCGGCGGCGGGCCTGGTGGCGGCGGCGCTGGGCGTGCTGGTCGGCCTGCCCAGCCTGCGGGTCAAGGGCATCTACCTGGCCGTCGCCACGCTGGCCGCGCACTTCATCCTGACCTTCGCCTTCCGCGAATGGGAGTCGGTCACCGGCGGCGTGCCCGGCACGCAGATCCCGCGCGCCAACCTGTTCGGCTTCGAGTTCCGGGGCGACCACCGCAACTTCTACCTGATCTTCGTGCCCGCCTTCGTGCTGGCGCTGGCCGCGCGCAACCTGGCCCGCACCCACATCGGCCGCGCGCTGGTGGCGGTGCGCGACCGCGATTTCTCCGCCGAGATCCTGGGCGTGAACCTGCTGCGCACCAAGCTGCTGGCTTTTGCCGTCGGCGCGTTCTACGCCGGCGTGGCCGGCGGCCTGCTCGGCTACTTCTACGGCGCGATCTCGCCGGAGTACTTCTCGCTGACGCTCAGCGTGTTCTACCTCGCCGCCGTCATCGTCGGCGGTCTCGGCACCGTCCTGGGCAGCATCCTCGGCGCGCTGTTCATGACCTTCATTCCGGAAGCCCTGCGGCTGGTGGCGCACGCCAGCTCGCAATGGTTCCCCGGCGTCGCCAGCCTGCTGCTGCCCATGGGGCAGGTGGTGTTCGGCGTGCTGATCATCGTGTTCCTGGTGTTCGAACCGCACGGGCTGGCCGCCATCTGGTCCCGGGTGCGGCGTGTATTCCATCTGTGGCCATTCAAGACCTGAAGGAGACAAGAAGATGAGCAACTTCCAACAACGGCGCAAGCTCGTGCAAGCCATGGGTGCCGCCAGCGTGCTGGGGCCCCTCGCGGTGATCCGCTCCGAGGCCCAGGCCCCCAAGGGCGACATCGTCATCGGCGCTTCGCAGCCGATCACCGGCGTGTTTGCGTTTGCCGGCACTGCGATGAACAACGGGCTGAATGACTACGTGGCCTGGCGCAACAGCAAGGGCGGCGTGGCCGGCCGGCAATTGCGCTATGTGTCGGAGGACAGCGGCTTCAAGCTCGACCAGGGCGTGGCGATCTTCAAGAAGATCATGGCCTCGGACAAGCCCTCGTTCTTCTATGGCGACAGCACGCAATGGGCCAAGGCGGTCTCGCAGGACGCCATCTCGTCCAATTCCATCCTGACTTCCTCGACCTCGCTGGCGACCGTCTGCGCCGACCCGAAGGCGATGCCGCAGCACTTCGTGCCGGGCGCGACCTATCCGCGCCTGCACGAGATCCTGATGGAGTACATCGCCCGCACCTCGCGCACCGGCGAGAAGCCGAGGATCGCGTATGTCTATGCCGACACGGAGTTCGGCCGCGACGGCATCCCCGGCGGCAAGGCGCGCGCGCAGAAGCTGGGCCTGTCCATCGTGGAGGAGATCGTCACCAAGCAGGCCGGCATCGACGTCGCGCCCGAGGTCGCCAAGCTGCGGCGCGCCAAGCCCGACATCGTCATCTTCCAGGGCTACATCCTGGCGCCGATGCCGGAGTTCGTGCGGCAGCTGCGCGAGGCGGGCCTGAACCCGCAGATCATGGGCACCGCCTGGGGCCTGGACAAGCCGGCCTACGACGCGCTCGGCGCGCTGGGCGTGCGCCTGACCGGCGTCAGCATGTACCGCTACGGCCACGAAACCGACTCGCCCATGATCAACAACATGCGCGAGTACCTGGCCAAGGCGCGGCCGGACGTGAAACACATCTCGCCGTTCTACGTCTCCGCCTGGCTGAGCGGCATGGTCTACGCCGAAGTGGCGGACCGCTGCATCAAGGCCAACAAGCCCTTGACCTTGCCGAACATGAAGGCGGCGCTGGAGTCGCTGACGGCGTGGGATACCGGCGGCATCACTGGGCTGCTTGCCGACTTGAGCGCGCACCAGATCCCTGTGGGTCGGATGTACCAGTACGACCCGGACAAGAAGACGATGGAGCCGGCGTCAGGCTGGATAAAGGTCTAACCGCCGTGAGCACTGCGCTGACGGTCGAGAACATCGAAGTGGTCTACAACCACAGCGTGCAGGCGTTGCGTGGCCTGTCGATCCAGGTGTCGCAGGGCCAGATCGTCGCGCTGCTTGGCTCCAACGGGGCCGGCAAGACCACCACGCTGAAGGCCGCGTCCGGCATCCTGCCGTTCGAGAAGGGCCGCGTCGCCTCGGGCCGCATCTCCTTCTTCGGCGACGACATCGCCGGCCGCCAGCCGCACCAGCTCGCGCGCCAGGG
>JAQGMU010000347.1 GCA_028292195.1 Ramlibacter sp.
GACGCAGCCGACGAGCGTGGGGTCGCGATGGTCTTCTCGGGCGTGCGGCACTTCCGGCACTGAACGAATCCGTGCGTTGGGGTCGCTTCGCGAACCCAAGCTGCCAACGCCGAGGAATGTAGGGTGGGTTGCGCGCAGCGCACCCCACCGTCAGGGCCGCGTCAGAGCGCCTTGAACACGTCGCGGGCCACCGCGATGGTCTCCGCAATATCCTGTTCGCTGTGCGCCGAGCTCACGAAGCCCGCTTCGTACAACGCCGGCGCGATGTACACGCCGCGATCCAGCAGGCCGTGGAACAGCTTGCCGAACCTGGCCGAATCGCTCTTCATCACCGCGGCATAGTTCTGCGGCAGCTCCGGCAGCAGGAAGAAGCCGAACATGCCGCCTTCGCAATCGGCGGCGAACGGAATGCCCGCTTCCGCCGCGGCGCCCTGCAGGCCATCGACCAGCGACTTCGTCTTGCGCGCCAGCGCATCGTAGAAGCCGGGCTGCGCGATCTCCTTCAGCGTCGCCAGCCCGCAGGCCGTCGCCACCGGGTTGCCCGACAAGGTTCCGGCCTGGTACACCGGGCCCAGCGGCGCCAGCTTTTCCATGATCGCGCGCGGCCCGCCGAAGGCCGCCAGCGGCATGCCGCCGCCGATCACCTTGCCCAGCACCGTGATGTCGGGCGCGAAGCCGGGCAGGGCCTTCGCATAGATGCCCTGCGCGCCGCCCAGCGCGACGCGAAAGCCGGTCATCACCTCGTCGAACACCAGCAGCGCGCCGTGCCGCGTGCACAGCTCGCGGCACTTCTGCATGAAGGGCACGCTGGCGCGCACCAGGTTCATGTTGCCGGCGATCGGCTCGATGATCACGCAGGCCAGCTCGGCGCCGTGGCGGGCGAACGCCGCTTCGAGCTGCTCCACGTTGTTGTATTCGAGGACCAGCGTGTGCTGCACCACCTCCGGCGGCACGCCGGCGCTGGTCGGGTGGCCGAAGGTGGCGAGGCCGGAGCCGGCCTTCACCAGCAGCGCGTCGGCATGGCCGTGGTAGCAGCCCTCGAACTTGACGATGAAGCTGCGGCCGGTGGCGCCGCGCGCCAGGCGGATGGCGCTCATCGCCGCCTCGGTGCCCGAGCTCACCAGCCGCACCATCTCCACCGAAGGCAGGTGCTTCACGATCTCCTCGGCCAGCTCCACCTCGCGCTCGGTCGGCGCGCCGAAGGAAAAGCCTTCGGTCACCGCGCGCTGCACCGCTTCCACCACCCGCGGGTGGCCGTGGCCCAGGATCATGGGACCCCAGGAGCCGATGTAGTCGATGCAGCGGGCGCCGTTGGCGTCCCAGAAGTAGGCGCCCTGGGCGCGCTGGACGAAGCGCGGCGTGCCGCCGACGGCGCGGAAGGCGCGCACCGGCGAGTTCACCCCGCCGGGGATCAGCGCGCGCGCGCGCTCGAACAGTTGCTGGTTGCGGTCAGTGCTTGGTGTCATGGGCGGGCAGGTCGAAGGCCGTTTGGCCGGAGGAGGGGTCCTCGTCATCGGCGGCATCGGCTTCGGGCTGCGCCCAGAACAGGCGGTCGGGAACCACATGGCCCATGCCGGGCCGGAAGCCGCCGTCGAGGCAGCGATCGAGATAGGCCAGCGCCTCGGTGGTCGCCGCGGCCAGGTCGGCGCCACCGGCCACCAGCGCCGCGAGGGCGGCCGACAGGGTGTCGCCGGCGCCGGCGAACACGGCGTCGAAGCGCTCGAATTTCTCGCTGGCCAGCACCGCCTGCGGCGTGGCCAGCACGTTGTCGATGAACTGGTCCGGCAAGGGCACGCCGGTGACCAGGGTGTAGGGAACCCCCATCTCGGAGGCGGCCTTGGCGATGTCGCGGGCGGTGGGGCTGCGCTCGCTGCTCCAGTCCGGCAACAGCCAGCGCCAGAGGGTGCTGTGGTTTCCTACCAACACAGTCGTCTGCGGAAGCAGCAGCTCCTTGAACGCGTCTTCGTACAGGTCCGTGGGGCCTTCGTCCCACCAGGAAAGGGACGGCATGTAGGCAATCAAGGGGACGTCCGGATAGTCCGCCGCGATCTCCGCGATCGTGCTCAGGGCCTCCGGGCTGCCGGCGAAACCGACCTTGATCACCTGCACCGGAACGTCCTCGAGGATCGTGCGCGCCTGTTCGGCAACGGCCTCCTCGTCGAAGGCGAAATGGTCGAACACCTCTCCGGTGTCGCGCACGTACGCGCCGGTCACCACGGGCAGCGGGTGCGCGCCCACCGATGCGATGGCGGTGATGTCGGCGGACAAGCCACCGGCGCCACTCGGGTCGCTTGCGTTGAACACCATCACGCAGGCCGGTCCAGCTTCTTCGCTTTCGGGCACGCTTGCGGCGGCCGTGGTGATAGGTGTGGAATTAGTCATTGGGCCGCGCGGCGCCTGCGAATTCCTAGGCAAAGGGCCTAGATACAATCGTTGCATTCTAGACGAAGGCCCTTTAAGCTGTGACTGAGACCAAAACGTGGATGTGTCTGATTTGCGGGTGGATTTACGACGAAGCCGCCGGCGCCCCTGACCACGGCATCGCACCCGGAACCCCGTGGGAGCAAGTGCCGATGAACTGGACCTGTCCAGAATGCGGGGCTCGCAAGGAAGACTTCGAGATGGTCCAGATCTAAAGGCGGAGGCCCAAGCTATCGCAGCAATCGAGCAGACGGTGCCGCCCCATCAAGCAGTTACAAAATGAGGAGCAGCGTCAAGTGAGCACGACTGGGTTGAAGGTGTTGGTGATCGATGACAGCAACACCATCCGGCGCAGTGCGGAGATCTTCCTGAAGCAGGGCGGCCACGAGGTGATGCTGGCCGAGGATGGTTTCGACGCCTTGTCGAAGGTCAATGACTATCAGCCCCACCTGATCTTCTGCGACATCCTGATGCCGCGCCTCGACGGCTACCAGACCTGCGCCATCATCAAGCGCAATGCCAAGTTCGCTTCCGTGCCGGTCGTGATGCTGTCTTCCAAGGACGGCGTGTTCGACAAGGCGCGCGGTCGCATGGTCGGCTCGCAGGATTACCTGACCAAGCCATTCACCAAGGACCAGCTGCTGCAGACCGTGCAGCAGTTCGGTCAGCCGAAATAAAGAGGAGAGATGCCATGGCCATCCGAAAAGTACTCGTTGTGGACGATTCCAAGACCGAATTGATGTTCATGACCGACCTGTTGCAGAAGAACGGGTTCAACGTGAAGACCGCCGAAGGCGCGGACGACGCCTTCCGCCGCCTGGCCGAGGAAAAGCCCGACCTGATCCTGATGGACGTGGTGATGCCCGGCCAGAACGGCTTCCAGCTCACCCGCGCCATCAGCCGCGACCCGAACTTCGCCGACGTGCCGATCATCATGTGCACCAGCAAGAACCAGGAAACCGACCGGGTCTGGGGCATGCGCCAGGGCGCGCGCGACTACATCACCAAACCGGTGGACGCCGACGAACTCATGGCCAAGATCAAGGCCCTGGGTTAAGCCGGCGCCAGCAGTCCTTCTCCCATGGCCAACCGTGAAGCCCTTCGTGAGTTGCAGAGCCGGCTGGCCAGCCGGCTCCAGGCCGCCCGCAGCGAAGGCGTCCAGGCCGCCTGGCTCGCCGTCGAGTCCGCCGGCAGCAAGTACCTCTTCCCGCTGAACCAGGCCGGCGAAATCTTCCCGTATGCCCCCACCCAGGGGGTGCCCTACACGCACCCCTGGTTCCTCGGCGTCGCCAACCTCCGCGGCGGCCTGTTCGGCGTGGTCGACCTGGGCAGCTACGTCAGCGGCCAGGCCCCGGCCCAACGCTCCGACGCCGGCCGTGCCGAATCCCGGCTGGTCGCCCTGAATGCGCTGCTCGAGATCAATTGCGCATTGCTGATCGATCGCCTGGCGGGCCTGCGCAACATGGAAGCCTTCACCGCCTCCAACCAGCCCCCGGCAGGCTCGCCCGATTACTTCGGCAGCGGCTACACCGATGCCAGCGGCGCGTACTGGCAGGAGATCAACCTGCAAGCGCTGTCGCAACAACCGCAGTTCCTGAGCATCAGCGCTTAGGCCCCCCCGTTCCGAAGGCTGTTCATCATGTCCGTCGCTGCTTCCCTGAAAAACCTGTTCGCCAAGAAGGATTCGTCCGAGGCCGATCCCTCCGTCACCCAGGAACTGAGCCTGGGGCCGGATGCGACGACGGCCAGCATCGAGGCCGGCAGCACGCAAGGCATCGACCGCTCGCAGCGCGACGCCGACAGCATCGACGACTCGATCGACTCCGTCGAGGAAGTCGACGAAGCGGAACTGATCAGCGTCCCGCTGCTGGGACGCCGCACCACGGTCACCCACCAGCGCGTCCTGTTCCTGCTGCTGGCGGCTTCGCTGGTGGTGCTGGGCGCGGTGGCCATCTACGCCGTGAACCAGGCCGACAAGGTCGCCCAGCAGGTGGCCGGCACCGGCTCCTCGCTGATGCAGTCGCAGCGCTTGGCCAAGTCGGTGTCGCAGGCCCTGATCGGCAGCCCGCAGGCTTTCCCGGACGTGAAGGAGTCGGCCGACGTGCTGGCCAAGACCGTCCGCGCGCTGAAGGCCGGTGACCCCAACCTGCACCTGGCGGCGGTCGGCAGCGAACTGCAGCCCGAGGTCGAAAAGATCTTCCCCCTGATGGAACGCGCCGAGAAGAATGCCGCCACCGTCATGAGCCAGCAGAAGATCCTGACCCAGGTGGGCGCCGCGCTGCGCACCATCAACCGCCAGTCGTCCGACCTGCTGGAAATCGCCGAGACGGTGTCTTCGCTCAAGCTGCAGCAGAACGCGCCGCCGGCCGAAATCTCCGCCGCCGGCCAGCTGGTGATGCTGACCCAGCGGATCGGCAAGTCCGCCAACGAATTCCTGACCATGGAAGGCGTGTCGCCGGAAGCCGTGTTCCTGCTGGGCAAGGACTTGAACTCGTTCAAGGAAATCGCCCAGGGCATGCTGGATGGCAGCCCGGAACTGCGCCTGGCCGGCTCCAAGGACGAACAGACCCGCGAACGGATCGACGCGCTGCTCAAGCTGTACGAACAGACCCGCACGCAGGCCGGCGCCATCCTGGGCAACCTGCAGGGCCTGGTGTCCGCGCGTGAAGCCCAGGCCTCGATCATCCAGGACTCGGAGCCGCTGCGCCGCTCGCTGGAAGACCTGCAGGGCAAGCTGTCCGCGCAGACCGGCCTGGGCGTCGGCGCGCTGCTGGCCCTGGCCCTCTCCTCCGTGTTCGCCATCCTCTGCGCCATCGGCCTGGCCTTCGTGCAGCTGCAGGACTCGCGCAATCGCCAGCAGCGCGCGGAATCGCAGCGCCAGGAAGCCGAGCGCCAGGAGCAGGAAGCCAAGCGCGTGAACGACGCCAACCAGGCGGCAATTCTGCGGCTGATGAACGAACTGCAGTCGGTCGCCGAAGGCGACCTGACCCAGGAAGCGACCGTGACCGAGGACATCACCGGCGCCATCGCCGACTCGGTGAACTACACGGTGGAAGAGCTGCGCCAGCTGGTGGGCAACGTGCAGAACACGGCGACCCGGGTGGCGCAGACGACGGCGCAGGTGGAGTCCA
>JAQGMU010000364.1 GCA_028292195.1 Ramlibacter sp.
CCCGGGCCAGCGCTGCGGTGGGACGTCAATGTTAGAGCGGTCAGCCCCGCCTGTGAACCATGGGCACCCTGGTTCGACGTATTTCCGGGAAAAACCTATCCCCTTGCGGTTGACAAGAGGTTTATATTGTAGACAAAACCACCAGGAGATCGACATGCTGAGCCGTCGCCAGTGTTCACTAGCCGTCCTGGCAGCGTCGCTGTTGCCGGGCCTGGCACCCTTCGCCGCCGCACAGGACGCCTTCCCGAAAAAGCCGATCAACCTGGTCATCGGCTTTCCGCCCGGTGGCGCCATCGACACCATCGGACGGATCGTGGCGCAGAACCTCACCCAGAAACTGGGCCAGCCCGTGGTGGTCCAGAACCGTCCGGGCGCGGGCGGCAACATCGCGCAGCAACTGGTCTACCAGTCGGAGCCGGATGGTTCGACCTTGCTCCTGGGCAGCATCGGCTCGCTGGTGATCAACCCGCAATTGATGAAGCTGGCCTACAACCCGCGCGACATGGCGCCGGTGTCCCTGGCCGCTTCGTTCCCGACCATCCTCGTCGTCAAGTCCGACCTCGGCGTGCGCACGCTGCAGGACTTCATTGCCCTGGCCAGGAAGGACCCGAAGCGGGTGAGTTTCGCCTCGGGCGGGGCCGGCACCGCTTCGCACCTGGCCGGCGAGATGTTCAACCAGCGCACCGGGCTGGACATCCTGCACGTCCCCTTCCAGGGCGGGGCTCCCGCGCTCACTGCGTTGATGGGTGGGCAGGTGACCGCGTACTACGCGACGCCGTCTTCCGCACAGCCCTTCCTAGAGGCCAGGCAGGTGATCGCCATCGCGACCACGGGGCTGGAAAGGGCGGGCGAACTGCCGGCCGTGCCCACCATCGCGGAGTCCGGCTTCAAGGGGTTCAACGCCACCAACTGGTACGCGTTCATGCTGCCGGCGAAGACGCCGTCCACGCTGGTCAAGCGGTGGAATGCCGAGCTCGTGGCCGTCCTTTCCGCGCCCGACGTGATCGCCGCGTTCGCCCAGCACGGGCTGGTGCCCAAGCCTTCCACGCCGGAGGAACTGGCCAGCTTCATGGACAGCGAATCCGCCGCCTGGGCGAAGGTGATCGCGGCACGGAACATCAACCTGAAGTGAGCACGCCATGACCGCATCGACATCCGGCACCGGGGCACTGGCGCGGCGCCTGGCCGAACGCGTCCTGAGCGTGGACGGCGATGCCATGACGCCGCTGGCCCTGGCGCAGGCCAAGATGTGCCTGCTCGACGCCGTCGGCGTCACCCTGGCCGGATGCCTGGAGCCCGCGCCGCAGATCCTGCTTCGCACGCCGGGCATCGCCACCGCGCCGGGCCGGGCGCTCGTATTCGGCACCGCCGTGCGCACGAGCGCCCTGGACGCGGCGCTGGTGAACGGCACGTCCGCCCATGCGCTGGACTACGACGATTTCAGCAGCATCATGGGCGGCCACCACACCGTGCCGCTGATGCCTGCCTTGCTGGCGCTGGGGGAGGAGCAGGGGCTCTGCGGGCGCGACGTCCTGGTGTCCTATGTCGCCGGGGTCGAGGTCCAGATCCGCATGGCGCGCGCTCTCGGCTTCCACCACTACGACAAGGGCTGGCACCCGACCGCGACCATCGGCACGTTCGGCGCGGCCGCGGCGGTGGCGCACCTGCTGCGGCTGGACGTGGGGCAGACGGCGACTGCACTTGCCATCGCCGCCTCGATGGCTTCGGGCCTGAAGGCGAATTTCGGCACCATGGTGAAGCCCTTCCATGCCGGGCATTGCAGCCGCAACGGCCTGCTGGCCGCGCTGCTCGCCCAGCGCGGGTTCGACGCGAATGAATTCGCCCTGGAACACCACCAGGGCTTCCTGAACGTGTTCAACGGCGCCGGCACCTTCGACGCCGAAAAGATGTTCCAGGACTGGGCCGCTCCGCTCGAGATCGAAGGTGAGACCATCGCGCTCAAGCAGTTCCCGTGCTGCGGCAGCACCCATCCGGCGATCGCGATGATGCTGCGCCTGGTGCGCGAGGAGCGCGTGCGGGCAAGCGACGTCGCCGGCATCGAGGTGCTGCCGCACGCGCGGCGCTTGCGCCACACCAACAACCCGTGGCCGCAAACCTCCCTGGAAGCGAAGTTCAGCGTGCAGTACGCAACGGCGCGGGCGCTCCTCGACGGCGTCGTGCGCCTGCGGCATTTCGAGGGGGCCGCCCATGAAGAGCCGGAGATCCGCCGGCTGCTGCAAATCACCCAGGCCCGGGCCCATCCCGGCATGGCGGACGACGCCGAGGAGCAATGGGGCGCCGAGGTGATCGTGACCTTGCGCAATGGCCAGCGCCTGTCGCGGCGCATCGACCAGCTGGTCGGGCGTGGCGGCAAGTCCGCCATGACGCGCGACGAGATGTGGGAGAAGTTCGAGGACTGCGGCGAGCGCTGCCTGCCACGCGATCGGCTGCGCGAGGTCTTCGACATGCTGGACCAGCTGGAAGCTGTGGGCGACGTCAACGACCTGACCCGCCTGCTGCAGCCCGCGGCCGCCTGATCAACCGGCGGCGGCTGCCAGCATGCGGGCGCGCGAGCGCCGCAGGTGCGCGCGCATCGCCGCCTCGGCGCCTTCGCCGTCGCGGGCATGGATGTGATCGATGATCGCGTGGTGCTCCGCCATGCTGTGCTTCACGTCCGGGCGCCGCGCGGCCTGCATGCGATACAGCCGCAGCAGCGAGTAGACGTCCTGCACGAGCAGGTTTTCCAGCCACCGGTTGCGGCTGCCCCTGGCGATCAGGCGATGGAAGTCGTTGTCCGGGCCGGAGTTGAAGACCGCCCCGGGCGCGTCCTGCGCGCGGCTCTCCAGCCCCGACAGGGTCTGGCGCAAGGCATTCACTTCCGCCGCCGTCATGTTCTCGGCCGCCTGGCGGGCCGCCATGCCTTCCAGGGCCTCGCGAGTGATCAGGATCTGTTCCAGGTCGGACAGCGACACCCCGACCACCTGCACGCCGGCGCGCGGCGTGCGTTCCAGCAGGCGCCGGCCTTCCAGCGTGCGGATCGCCTCCCGCAGCGGACCGCGGCTCACGCCCAGCTCCTCGGCCAGCGTCTGTTCCCGCAGCTTCTCGCCGGGCTGGTACCTGCCGCCGAGGATCAGCTGCTCCAGCTTCTCCACGACGTGATCGGTCAGGACCCGGGTGTCGTCCCCGTCCAGGGTTGTTTCCGTTGACGTCATCTACGTATTGTCTACAATAAATCAAAATAGGAGACGGAACCAGTCATTCTGTCGACTTCCTGGATTGTGCCCGCAATCGCCCATTGAAACCGACCGGAGACCGCCCATGACAGCGCAGACAGGATGGATCGCACAGGACCTGCAGGACACCTCCCGGTGGATCCGCTATTTCTCCGCCGCCGAACTCGAAGCCGTCGACCGCGCGATCGCCGCGGCAAGGCAGACGGGGCTGCCGTTCGGCGAACTGACCAAGGACAACTTCCCGCTGCAGGCCTTGCGGCCCTCGTTCGACCGCGTCCTGTCCGAGCTCGAGAACGGCTTGGGCTTCTTCGTGCTGCGCGGCCTGCCGGCGGGCAGGTACACCAAGGACGACATGCGCCTGCTGTACTGGGGCATGGGCCTGCACCTCGGCACGGCAGTCACCCAGAGCAACCGCGGCGACATGCTGGGCGACGTGCGCGATTTCGGGGTGAACACGTTCGCCAAGAAAGGGCGCGGCTACATGTCGAAGCAGCACCTCGAGTTCCACGCCGACACCTGCGACGTCGTCTGCCTGATGGTGCTGCGCGTGGCGAAGTCCGGCGGCCTGAGCCGCTTCTGCAGCTCCATCGCGATCCACGACGAGATCGCCCGCACCCGTCCCGACCTGCTGGATGTCCTGTATCAGCCGTTCCATATGAGCTGGAAGGGACAGGAGGCCCCGGGCCAGCCCGGCTGGTACCTGCAGCCCATGTTCTCGAAGGAGCAGGGCAAGCAGTCCTCGCGCTTCATTCCGCAGCACGTGATCGGCTACGCGGTCGATGCGGCGCTGTTCCCCGAGCTGCCGCCCCTGCAGCCCAAGCAGCGCGAGGCCATCGAATACGTGCAGGCGCTGGCCAACGACCCGAAGTTCTACGGCGAGATGATGTTCGAGCCCGGCGACATGCAGTTCATGAACAACCATGTCATGTACCACTCCCGCACGGAGTTCGAGGACGATGACGATGCCGACAAGAAGCGGCACCTGATCCGCCTTTGGCTCTCGGTGCCGAACAGCCGTCCGCTCAGCGACTCGATGAATGCGATCTACCGTGATCGCCGGCCTGGCGCGGTGCGGGGCGGTTTCCCCTGCCATACCGGCGAGCGGGTGTTCGAGACGCCCGTCATCACCGACTGAAAGCACAGGCGACGTACATGACGACTTCCACCCAGGCATTCCACGCCGCCCGCGACTTCCTGCTGGCGCAGCGCGACGACTACGCGGCGGCGTGCGCCGGCTTCAAGTGGCCGCGGCTCGATCGCTTCAACTGGGCGCTGGATCACTTCGACGTGATGGCGCGCGGCAACGACGCCGCCGCGCTCAGCATCGTCCAGGAAGACGGCTCCCTGGAGAGCTTCACCTTCGCCCAGCTGTCGGCCCGCTCCAACCAGGTCGCCAACTGGCTGGTGCGGCTCGGCGTGAAGCGCGGCGACCGCGTCCTGCTGATGCTGGGCAACCAGAAGGAGCTGTGGGAGTCGATGCTGGCGCTGATGAAGATCGGCGCGGTGATGGTGCCCACCACGACCCTGCTGGCCCCTGCCGACCTGCAGGACCGGGTGGAGCGCGGCAACGTGCGGCACGTCATCTGCGGGGCTGACGCGGTGTCCCGCCTCGAGCAGGTGGGCGGCGAGTTCACCCGCATCGTCGTCGGAACGGCTGCGGGCTGGCATGCGTTCCAGGGGTCGTGCGACGCCCCGTCCTCGTTCACGCCGGATGGCGCGACGAACGCGACCGACCCGCTGCTGCTGTACTTCACTTCGGGCACCACTTCGAAACCCAAGCTGGTGCTGCACACCCACCAGAGCTATCCGGTGGGGCACCTGTCCACCATGTTCTGGATGGGCCTGCGGCCGGGTGACATCCACCTGAACATTTCGTCGCCGGGCTGGGCCAAGCATGCCTGGAGCAGCTTCTTCGCGCCGTGGAACGCCGGCGCCGGCGTGTTCGTCTACAACTACGGGCGCTTCAACGCCAGGGAACTGCTGAAGGTGCTGGTCGACCACGGCGTGACGACCCTGTGCGCGCCGCCGACCGTGTGGCGCATGCTGATCCAGGAGGACCTCGCCGCTTCGGCCGTGCAGCTGAGGGAACTGTTCGGTGCCGGCGAGCCGCTGAACCCCGAAGTCATCGAGCAGGTGCGCAAGGCCTGGGGACTGACCATCCGCGACGGCTTCGGCCAGACGGAGACCACCTGCCAGATCGGCAATCCGCCCGGCGCGCCCGTCAAGCCGGGCAGCATGGGCCGCCCCTTGCCGGGCTACCCCATCGTCCTGCTGGACCCGGCGGGCCAGCCCGCCGACGAAGGCGAGATCTGCATCGACCTGTCGCGGCGTCCCATCGGACTGATGCAGGCCTACTTCGGCGACGACGAGAAGACGGCCGACGCCATGCGCGACGGCCAGTACCACACGGGCGACGTCGCGTCGCGCGACCAGGACGGCTACATCACGTATGTCGGGCGAGCCGACGACGTGTTCAAGTCCTCCGACTACCGGCTCAGCCCCTTCGAGCTCGAATCGGTGCTGATCGAGCACCCGGACGTCGCCGAAGCCGCCGTCGTGCCGAGCCCGGACCCGCGCCGGCTGAACGTGCCCAAGGCCTTCATCGTGCTGCGGTCCGGCGTCGAGCCGAACCGTGAAACCGCGCTGGCCATCCTGCGCTTCGCCCGCGAGCAGCTCGCTCCCTACAAGCGCATCCGGCGCGTCGAGTTCGCGGAATTGCCCAAGACCATTTCCGGAAAGATCCAGCGCAACCTGCTGCGCAAGCTGGAGAGCGAACAGGTGAGCTCCCAGGTGCGCCCCGCCCACAGCTACCGGGAAGAGGATTTCCCGGAGCTCGCGGCTTGAACCCCCCAGGAGAACCCATGGACACGAAAGAACAAGTCACGATCGTCCTGGTGCCCATCGGCGCCCTGGGGCTGGGCATCGACGAGGGCGATGTCGAACGCGGCATCGCGGCCGGCGCCCACGCGATCGCGCTCGATGCCGGCTCGACCGACAGCGGCCCGGCCTACCTGGCCCGGGGCGTCGCGAAATATTCGCGTGCGGCGGTGAAGGCCGACCTCGCGATCCTGATGCGCGCCCGGGAGAAGGCCGGCATCCCGCTGCTGATCGGGTCGTGCGGCACCTCGGGCTGCGACCAGTCGCTGGACTGGACGCGCGACATCGCGCTCGAGATCGCGCGCGAGCACGGCCTGGCGCCGCGCATCGCCCTGCTGTATTCCGAGCAGGACCCACAGCAGATCGCCAGGTCCGCGGCCGAAGGCAAAGTGGCGCCGCTTGCGCCCATGGAGTCCGCCAGGCCCGAACTGTTCCGGTCCTGCGAGCGGATCGTGGCCCTGATGGGGCCGGAGCCGTACGCCGCCGCCATCGAAGCGGGCGCGGACATCGTGCTCGGCGGCCGCACGACGGACACCGCCGTCCTGGCCACGGTCCCCCTGATGCGCGGCGCCGGCACCGGCCCGGCGTGGCATGCGGGCAAGGTGGCCGAGTGCGGGGCGCTGTGCTCGGTGCGGCCGCGCGAGGGCGGCGTGTTGATCCGCGTGGGCCGCGACAGCTTCGAGATCGAGCCGCTGCGTCCGGGCAACCGCTGCACGCCGCATACCGTGTCGGCGCACATGCTGTACGAGAACAGCAATCCCTTCCTGCTCCACGAGCCGGGCGGCATGCTGGACGTCACGAAGGCGATCTATACGGCGCTCGACGACCGCAGCGTGCGCGTCACGGGCTCGGTGTTCACGGCCAAGCCGTACACGATGAAGCTCGAAGGCGCCTCCAGCGGCGGCTGGCAGACCCTGATGCTGGTCGGCATCCAGGACCGGCGGGTGCTGGCGGACATCGACGGCTTCCTGCACAAGATGCACGAGGTGCTGGCGCAGCGCGTGCGGTCCGCGATGGGAGACGCGGCCGGCGACTTCCACATCTCGCTGCGTCCCTACGGCTGGAACGCCGTCAGCGGGCTGAAGGTGCCGGCGCACGTTGCCCTGCCTCCGGAAATCGGGCTGATGTTCGTGGCCACCGCCGCAACGCAGGACCTCGCGACCCAGATCGCCAAGACCTGCAACCCGTGGTTCTTCCACCTTCCGGTGGACGAGGACCAGGAGCTTCCGAGCTATGGCTTTCCGTTCTCCCCGGCGGAAGTGGAACGAGGGCAGGTCTTCGAGTTCAGGCTCAATCACGTCGTCAGCGTCGCCCAGCCCCTGGAGCTGGTGCGCACGAAGTTCGTTCAACTGGAGGAACCGGCCCATGCCTAAGCTGTCCGACGTCTGCCATGACATCCGGTCCAAGAACGCCGGCCCGTTCTGGATCACGATCGACCTGTTCTTCCACGGCCGCGAGGCCTTCGACCGTTACGCCGCCGCCAGCCAGCTGCAGCCGCAAGCGCTGGCCGCGGTGTTCGGCGTGCGGCCCGAGCAAGTGGGCTGCTATCCCGTTCCCGACCTGTCGGTCCTGAAGATTTCCTATCCGCGCAAGGACCCGCAAGGCGGAATGGTCGAACGCGACCTGCATGGCGGCCAGCAGTTCGCCCGGCTGGTCGACGTCGAACTCGCCTGAGCCGCCGCTTCCTCCGTCATCCAAGGAACCCTCATGAACATCACCCGCCGCCAGCTCGCGCTTGCCGCGTGCGCCGCCGCCTTGTTCGCTGCCGGCCCCGCCCTCGCGCAGGCGAAGTACCCCGCCAAGCCCATCAGGTTCATCGTCCCGTTCGCGCCGGGTGGCGGCACGGATGCGATGGCCCGCCTGGTCGCGCATAAGCTCACTGAAAAGAACGGCTACACGGTCATCATCGACAACAAGCCGGGGGCCGGCGGCAACCTGGGCGCCGAAGCGGCGCTGCGCGAGCCCGCGGACGGCTACACCTTCCTCGTGATCTCGAGCAGCTACACGGTGAACGCGGTGCTGAACAAGCCGTCGTTCGACCCGTTGACGTCCATCGAACCCGTCATCCAGTTCTCCAATGAACCGGTCGCGCTTGCAGTGGGCATGAACACGCCGTACAAGACCATCGCCGAGCTCGTCGCCGCGGCCAAGGCGAGCCCGGACAAGCTGGCCTTCGGCTCCTCCGGCAACGGCGGCCTTGCGCACCTCGCCGCCGAGTATTTCAACGCGCTGGCCGGCATCAAGGTCACGCACGTGCCCTACAAGGGGACGGGCGCGGCGGTCGTCGACCTGATCGGCGGGCAGATCCAGATGCTCATGGCAGGCAGCAACTCGTTCACTTCGCTGGCCAG
>JAQGMU010000356.1 GCA_028292195.1 Ramlibacter sp.
TGCCCGGCGCCTGGCACCAGATGTCGGTGATGCTCAATGCGGCCAGCGCGCTGCGCTGGGCGCGCGAACTGCTGGGGCTGGCCAGCGAGGAGGCCCTGCTGGAACGGGTGGCGGCCCTGAGTGCGCAGCAGCGCGCAACGGCCCCGCTGTTCCTGCCCTACCTGAGCGGCGAGCGCACGCCGCACAACGACCCGCATGCGCAGGGCGTCCTGTTCGGGCTGGCCGCCGGCCACGACGCCGCGAGCCTGGGCTACGCGGTCATCGAGGGGGTGGCGTTCGGCCTGCTGGATGGTTGGGAGAGCATGGAGGCGGCGACTGGCGAAGTGACGCAACTCTCCCTGGTCGGCGGCGGTGCGCGCAGTCCGCTCTGGGCCACGCTGATCGCGTCCGCGCTCGGGGTTCCGCTCGTCACGCATGAGGGGGGCGAGGCCGGCGGCGCACTGGGTGCTGCACGCCTGGCGTGGCTGGCAGCCGGTGGCGAGTTCGAATCGGTCTGCGCCAGCCCTCCGGTGCGGGACCGGTTTGAACCGCAGGCCCACCTGTCCGACCTGCTGGCGGCGCGCCATGGGCGGTTCAGGCGCCTCTACCCTGCGCTTCGCGCTGAATTCCGCAGCTGAAGCGGGACGCCCTGCGGAGCCGCTGTATAAACGGGCGCAGAAAACGAGGTGTCCCGATGACCGCTTCCCCAGCCCTGGCCACCCGCCGGCAGGCCTTTCGCCGGCTGCACGCATCCGGCTGCTTCGTCATTCCCAATCCCTGGGATGCCGGCAGCGCGCGCTACCTCCAGGGGCTCGGATTCCAGGCGCTGGCCACCACCAGCTCCGGTGCGGCCTGGAGCCACGCGCAGCCGGATGGCGGCATGGCACTGGCCGCGACACTGGCGCATCTGCGGGAGATGGTGGCGGCCACCGACCTGCCGGTGAACGCCGACTTCGAAGGCGGCTTCGCGCCGGATGCCGCCGGGGTGGCGCGCAACGTGCGGTCGGCGATAGACGCCGGCGTGGCAGGCTTGTCGATCGAAGACTCCACCGGCGACGCGGCCAGCCCGCTGCGCGACCTCGCCACCGCGGTGGAACGCATGAAGGCCGCCCGTGCCGCCATCGACGAAAGCGGTTCGGACGTGCTGCTGGTCGGCCGCGCCGAGAACTTCATCGCCGGCGTGCCCGACCTGGCCGACGCGATCCGCCGCCTGCAGGCCTATGCCGAAGCCGGCGCCGACTGCCTCTATGCACCCGGCATCCAGACGCGCGAGCAGATCGCCGCCGTGGTGGCGGCGGTGGCGCCCAAGCCCGTCAACCTGCTGGTCGGATCCGCGACCAGCCTCACCCTCGCCGACATCGCGTCCCTGGGCGTGCGCCGGGTCAGCGTCGGCGGCGCGCTGGCGCGCACGGCGTGGGGCGGCTTCATGCGGGCGGCGCAGCTGATCGCGCAGGAAGGCCGTTTCGATGGCTTCGCCGGCGCCGCTTCCGGCGCCGAACTGAACGCGTTCTTTCGCGGCGCGCCCGGCGTCTGATCCAGCGCACCGTGCCGCAGTCCCTCGCCGGCTACTACATCAATCTCGACCGGAGCCCGGAGCGCGCGGCCTTCATGGACGCGCAGCTCGCGCGCCTGGGGTTGGGCCAGGTGGTGGTGCGGCACGCGGCGGTGGACGGCGCGCGGTTGCCGCCCGCCCCGGCGTCGCCGCTGCTGCCCGGCGAGCGCGGCTGCTTCCTGTCGCACCTGCAGTTGCTGGAACGCGCCGCGCCCGAAGCTTTCACGCTGGTGCTGGAAGACGATGCGGAGCTGAGCGACCAGTTGCCGGAGCTGGTGGGCAAGGCGATCAACGGCCCGCTGGATGGCGTCGACGTCGCCTTCCTCGAATGCCAGCCGCACTTCACCCCCGCCCACGTGGCGGCGCTGTGGGACGTGGCGTGCCGCCTGTTGCCGGCGGCGCCAGGCGCGCCGCGCCGTGCCGCGGGCGTCGAACTGCTCGACGCGGCGCGGTTCTTCAAGTGGGGCACCTCCGCCTACCTGGTTTCGCCCGCGGGCCGCGGCAAGCTCCTTGCCATGCTGCACGGCTGGCTGCGCGAAGGCCCGCTGCTGCCCGTGGACCGCTGTTACGAGCGCGCGCTGGTGGCGGGGGAACTGCGCGGCGTGATCACCGTGCCCTTTCTGGCCACCACCGGCCTGCAGTGGCATGGACAGTCGACCATCGGCAACACGGGGCGGATGCCGCCGCCGGCCTTCATGGTGCTGCGGCGCCTGCTGTACGCCGGCAGCCTGCGCGCGGTCGAGCCGCTGGCCCAGGCGCTGGCGTCGGCTCCGGTCGACCCCGCCTTGCAGATGTACGGCCTGGTGCTGCGCGAGCTGGCCGCGGCGCAGCGGCATGAAGCACAGGGGCGGGCTGGCGCGGGCCAGCCCTGAGCCCCACCTTTACAGCGCCGGCTTGTCCGACAGCGCCTTCAGGTTGTCCTGCAGTTCCTTGCTCATGGGCGCGTTCAGGTTGATGTTCCTGGGCGGGATCGGCGACATGAACCACTTGCGGTACAGCGCCTCGAATTCCCCGCTTTTCATCAGGCCGGCCACGGTGTCGTCCACCAGCTTCTTGAAGGCCGGGTCGTCCTTGCGCAGCATGATCGCGTAGGGCTCCACCTGCAGCGGCTCGCCCACCACGGCCAGCGAGGCCGGGTTGGCGGCGGCGGCGCGCAGGCCGTACAGCAGGATGTCGTCCATGCCGAAGGCGTCGGCGCGGCCGGCTTCCACCAGCAGCGCGGATTCCGAATGGTCCTTGGCGGTGTTCAGCTCGAAGCCGATGTTCTGGCGCTGGTTGGCCGCGCGCAGCACCTGGAAGTTGGTGGTGCCGGCCGTGGTGACCACCTGCTTGCCCTTCAGGTCCGCCAGCGACTTGATGCCCGACTCGGACTTCACCAGGAAGCGGGTGCCGGTGTAGAAGTAGTTGACCGAGAAGGCGACCTGCTTGGCCCGGTCCGAGTTGTTGGTCGTCGAGCCGCACTCGATGTCCACCGTGCCGTTCTGCACCAGCGGGATGCGGTTGGCCGAGGTCACGGGCATCGTGTTGACCTTCAGGTCGGCGCGGCCGGTGGCCTTCTTCACCTGGTCGACGATGCGCCCGCAGATCTCCCAGCCGAAGCCGACCGGCTTGCCTTCCGCGCCGAGGTAGGAGAAGGGGATCGACGATTCGCGGTGGGCCACGTTGATGACGCCGTCGGCCTTGACCTTGTCCAGGGTGGGCGCGACCTGGGCGGAGGCGGCGAAGCCGAGGAGGAGGCCGGGAACGGCGAGGAAGCGGGCGGCGGGGAAGCGCATGGAAATTCCTTTCATCAGTGGCGGCTGATGCTAGCGGGTTCCATGCCAGGGCGAAGCGGGGAGACCCCGGGGGTCATCAAGCCTTGGCCAGGGCCGCCTTGCGCACCGTCCGCACCACCCGCGCCGGCCCGCCTTCGACCTGCTCGGCCAGGTTGGTCCGGCCGTAGCGGAAGGCGTCGAGCACCGCCACCATGTCGTCGCCTATGGACTGGTCCAGGCCGCGCAGCGTGACCAGCGGCAGCGACTGGCTGTTCCAGATCGCCGCGATGAAGCAGATGATGTCGCGGGCGTAGCGCGGATGCTGTTCCTCGGCCAGGCGCAGCAGCCGGTCGAAGGCGGCCAGCCCGAGCTCGGTGGCTTCGTGCGAGCGGATTTCCTCCACCATCAGCCGGGCCCGTTCGAGCACCGTGCCTTCGTGGTCCACGCGCAGGCGGTCGCCCTGCCCCACCACGCGCTGCATCCGCTGGATCCGTTCCATGCTGGCGTCGTGCCGCCGCTGGCGTTCCGCTCTGCCCATGGGAGGCCTCCTTCCGGCGGCCGGGTGCGGTTGCAGCCGGCCATCGATAAGCCTTTGTACTGCAACTGGGCCC
>JAQGMU010000383.1 GCA_028292195.1 Ramlibacter sp.
GGTCCTGGGTCGAGAAGATGTTGCACGAGGCCCAGCGCACGTTGGCGCCCAGCGCCTGCAGCGTCTCGATCAGCACGGCGGTCTGGATCGTCATGTGCAGCGAACCGGTGATGCGGGCGCCCTTCAGGGGCTGGCTCTTGGCGTATTCCGAACGGATGGACATCAGGCCGGGCATCTCGGTTTCGGCGATGCGGATTTCCTTGCGACCCCAGTCGGCCAGCGACAGGTCGGTGATGGCGCAGTCCTTGGTGGGGACGGGCTTGAGAACGGCGTTCATGGTTGGCTCCAGATAAGGTGAGTCAGCCACTTTTCTCGACGGGGGAATGAAAACTCACCGCACGGAAGAGTGGGTGAGCGTCGTTGCATGTAGATTCCGAGCCTCGCGTCCGTGATTGGACGCTGCAACGCTCCTCGGTTGCGCCGATTTTATCGGAAAGCTCCGCAGGCCGCGCAATCTCCCCACGGCAGCGCCTGGAACCGTTACAAAGGCCACATGTCCGCTCCCCTCCCCACCGCCCCCATCGAACCGATGCTGGCCAAGATCGCCGAGTCGCTGCCCACGGGCGACGGCTTCCTGTACGAGCCCAAATGGGACGGTTTCCGCGCCCTGGTCTTCCGCCACAACGACCAGACCTACCTGCAAAGCCGCGACCTGCGGCCCCTGAACCGCTACTTCCCCGAGCTGGAGAAGGCGCTGCAGGAGTCGCTGCCCAAGGGCTGCGTGCTCGATGGCGAGATCGTCGTGGCCGGCCCCCGCGGGCTGGATTTCGACGCCCTGCAGCAGCGCATCCATCCCGCGCCCACACGCATCGCCCGGCTGGCCAAGGAAACGCCGGCCAGCTTCGTCGCCTTCGACCTGCTGGGCGCCGGCGGCAAGTCCACCATGGCCTTGCCGCAATCGGAACGCCGGGTGCGGCTGGAACGGCTGCTGGCCAAGGCCAAGCCGCCGCTGCACCTGACGCCGGTGACGCGTGACCGCGCGCAGGCCGAGGAGTGGCTGCAGAAATTCGAGGGCGCGGGGCTGGACGGCGTGATCGCCAAGCTGGAGACGGCCATCTACCAGCCCGGCAAGCGGGCGATGCTGAAGATCAAGCACGCGCGCACCGCCGACTGCGTGGTGGCCGGCTTCCGCTGGTACAAGGAACGCAACGACGCCATCGGCTCGCTGCTGCTCGGGCTGTACGACGACGCGGGGGTGCTGCATCACGTCGGCGTGACTTCTGCCTTCACCATGGCGATGCGCGAGCAGCTGGCGCAGGAGCTGGGGCCGCTGCGCACGGGAGTCGAGAAACACCCTTGGCGCGACTGGGCCGGCGCGGCGGCGGGCGAGGGCCAGCGCATGCCGGGCGCGCAGAGCCGCTGGAGCGGCAGCAAGGACCTGGGCTGGGAACCGCTGCGGCCCGAGCGCGTCTGCGAAGTGAAGTACGACCACCTGCAGGGCGACCGCTTCCGCCACGCCACCACCTTCCTGCGCTGGCGGGCCGACAAACCGCCCGAGGATTGCAGGTACGACCAGCTGGAGGTGACGACGCCGTTCGCGCTGGCGAAGGTGTTCAGCGGCGCCGCTTGAAGCAGGCGATGGCGTGGTCGTCGACGATGCCGACCGCCTGCATCCAGGCATGGACGATCACCGGCCCGACGAACTTGAAGCCGCGGCGCTTGAGTTCCTTCGAGATCTCCTCCGACTTGGGCGTGCTCACCGGCGCGCTGCGCCCGTTGCCGCGGAGCACCTTGCCGCCGGTGAACGACCAGCAGAAAGTGGCGAAGTCCTCGCCTTGTTTTGCCATGTCGCCATAGATCTTCGCACCGGCGATGGTCGCTTCGATCTTGGCGCGGGAGCGGATGATTCCGGGGTCCGCCAGCAAGCGCGTCACTTCCTTCTCGCCGAAACGGGCCACCTTGGCCGGGTCGAAGCCGGCGAAGGCCTGGCGGAAGGCCTCGCGCTTGTGCAGCACCGTGCGCCACGACAGGCCGGCCTGGAAGCCTTCCAGCATCAGCATTTCCCACAGCATGCGGCCGTCGCGCTGGGGCACGCCCCATTCCTCGTCGTGGTATTGCTCCATGAGGGGGTCGCCCTGGGCCCAGGAGCAGCGGTGGATTTGTTTGTCCATGGCGCTATCGTAGGGTGGGTTGCGCGCAGCGCACCCCACCACCCCCAGTGGGGTCGCGTCCGCGAACCCACCCTACGGGCGAAGCCGCGAAGGAACATGGGTGAGATTGATCCGCACCCGGTACGACACCGACGAACTCTCCCGCATCCGGTCGACCAGCACGTCGGCCGGCTCCAGGTGCGCGGCCGCCTTCGGGTGTTTCGCCTTCCATTCCTCCGCCGCCGCGATCGCCTCTGCCTCGCGCGCGACCCTTGCCACCTCGATCAGCGGGGCCTTCTTGCGCGCCGTCGACGGCGGCGCCCGCTTCGGCTCGTCGGCGCCCTTGCGGTAGTGCGGCGGCCAGGGCGCGTCACCCTGCCCTTCGGCTTCCTGCCGTGCCGCCAACTCCAGCACGGACTCCAGCGAATCCGGTTGTGCATCGATCCGCGCATGCGGATCGCCGATCTTCCGGAAGCGCTCCGGCATCGTCCACAGCGTGAAGTCGGCAGGATTGCAGGCGTCCAGCTCCTCCCA
>JAQGMU010000410.1 GCA_028292195.1 Ramlibacter sp.
TTGAACTGGATTTCCTGGGCGTGCAGGCTGCGGCCGGAAGTCTGCACGTGGTACTTCAGCTTCTGGCTGCGCTCGTTGGCGCCGTACTTGTCCTTCATGGCCGCCGCCCAGATGCGGCGCGCCACCCTGCCCATCACCGTGTACTCCGGGTCCATGCCGTTGCTGAAGAAGAAGCTCAGGTTGGGCGCGAAGTCGTCGATGTGCATCCCGCGGGCGAGATAGGCCTCGACGAAGGTGAAGCCGTTCGACAGCGTGAAGGCCAGCTGCGAGATCGGGTTGGCCCCGGCCTCGGCGATGTGGTAGCCGGAGATGGAGACCGAATAGAAGTTGCGCACGTCGTGGTGCACGAAGTACTCGGCGATGTCGCCCATCACCTTGAGCGAGAACTCGGTGGAGAAGATGCAGGTGTTCTGGCCCTGGTCTTCCTTCAGGATGTCGGCCTGCACCGTTCCGCGCACATTGGCCAGCACCCATTCGCGGATCTTGGCCGCTTCCGTCTCGGTCGGCTCGCGGCCATTGTCGGTGGCGAACTTCTCCAGGTTCTGGTCGATGGCGGTGTTCATGAACATCGCCAGGATCGACGGCGCCGGGCCGTTGATCGTCATCGACACCGAGGTCGCCGGGTCGCACAGGTCGAAGCCGGAGTACAGCACCTTCATGTCTTCCAGCGTGGCGATCGAGACGCCGGAGTTGCCGACCTTGCCGTAGATGTCGGGCCGCAGGTCGGGGTCGTTGCCGTACAGCGTGACCGAGTCGAACGCCGTCGACAGCCGCTTGGCCGGCATGTTGGACGACAGCAGCTTGAAGCGCTTGTTGGTGCGGAAGGCGTCGCCCTCACCGGCGAACATGCGGGTCGGGTCCTCGCCCTCGCGCTTGAAGGCGAAGGTGCCGGCGGTGTAGGGGAAGCTGCCCGGCACGTTCTCCAGCATCAGCCACTTGAGGATCTCGCCGTGGTCCTCGTATTGCGGCAGGCTCACCTTGCGGATCGTGGTGCCGGAGAGGGACTTCGACGTGAGCTTGGTGCGGATCTCCTTGTCGCGGATCTTCACCACGTACTCGTCGCCGGCGTAGGCCTTCTTCATGTCGGGCCACTGCTGCAGCAGGTGCAGCGCGTCCTTGTCCATCTTGCCCTTGCGCTGGCCGGCCAGGTCCAGCGCGGCTTCGGCGGCGGGCGCGCGGTCCGGCTTGTCGACTTTCAGCATGCGGGCCGCTTCCTGCAGCTGCTGCACTTCGCGCGCCAGCTGGGCCTGGGCGCGGGCCCGCTTCTTGTAGCCGCGCACGCTGTCGCTGATCTCGGCCAGGTAGCGCGTGCGCGCCGCCGGCACCACCGGCGTCTGGTTGGTGCTGTGGCGCACGTTCACCGCGGGCAGCCGGCCGTCCTTCAGCGCCAGGCCCAGTTCCGCCAGCCGCGGCCGCAGCGCCTGGTAGAGCGCGGTGACGCCGTCGTCGTTGAAGCGCGCCGCCATGGTGCCGAACACCGGCATCTCGTCGGGCCGCTTGCTCCAGGCTTCCTTGTTGCGCTGGACCTGCTTGGACACGTCGCGCAGCGCGTCGGGGGCGCCCTTGCGGTCGAACTTGTTGATCGCCACGAACTCGGCGAAGTCCAGCATGTCGATCTTTTCCAGCTGGCTGGCCGCGCCGAACTCCGGCGTCATCACGTACATGGGCACGTTGACGAGCGGCACGATGGCGGCGTCGCCCTGGCCTATGCCGCTGGTCTCCACCACCACCAGGTCGAAGCCGGCCGCCTTGCAGGCGGCGATCACGTCGGGCAGGGCGGGTGAGATCTCGCTGCCGAAGTCGCGCGTGGCCAGCGAACGCATGAAGACCCGCGGGCCTTGGGCCCACGGATTGATCGCGTTCATCCGGATACGGTCGCCCAGCAGGGCGCCACCGCTCTTGCGGCGCGACGGGTCGATCGAGATCACGGCCACCCGCAGCCGGTCGTCCTGGTCGAGACGCAGCCGGCGGATCAATTCATCGGTCAGCGACGACTTGCCCGCGCCGCCGGTGCCGGTGATGCCCAGCACGGGAACCTTGCGCTTGCCGCTTTCCGTGCGGATCGCCTGCAGCAGCTTCTCGTCGGCGCCGCCGTTCTCCAGCGCGGTGACCAGCTGGGCGAGGGCGCGCCAGGCGGCTTCGCCATGGCCCTGGATCGCGCCCAGCTCGCGCGGCGCATAGGACGTGAGGTCCTGGTCGCAGCGCATCACCATCTCGCCGATCATTCCCTGCAGGCCCATGCGCTGGCCGTCCTCGGGGCTGTAGATGCGCGTCACGCCGTAGTCGTGCAGTTCGCGGATTTCGGACGGCACGATCACGCCGCCGCCGCCGCCGAAGACCTGGATGTGGCCGCCGCCGCGCTGCTTCAGCAGGTCCACCATGTACTTGAAGTACTCGACGTGGCCGCCCTGGTAGGAACTGATGGCGATGCCCTGCACGTCTTCCTGCAGGGCCGCGGTGACGACATCGTCCACGCTGCGGTTGTGGCCGAGGTGGATCACCTCCGTGCCCATGCCCTGCAGGATGCGCCGCATGATGTTGATGGCGGCGTCGTGCCCGTCGAACAGGCTCGCAGCCGTGACGAAACGCACTTTGTGGGTGGGACGGTAGTTCGCGAGCGCCTTGAATTCGGCGGACAGGTCGGTCATGGGGAGGTCTCCGGGAAGCCGTCACCTTACTTGACGTTTACGTAAACGTCAATCTGGCGCTCCC
>JAQGMU010000417.1 GCA_028292195.1 Ramlibacter sp.
CCTGCGCCGATTCGATGGTGCGGCTGATCTGACCGAACAGGTCGACCTGGTAGGACACCGAGAGCCCGAGCGAATGGGTGCTGGTATCAGGCAGGGCCTTGCCCGGTCGCCCCACCTCCTCGGCGGAGGAGCGGCCGCGCGCGACGCCGGCGGTCACGCCGGTGCTCGGCCCCGCGTTGGCGTTCGCATAGGACAAGCCGGCGTGGGCGCGCGCGATGTTCGCCGCCGCCGCGCGCAGGTCGGTATTGGCTGCGAGCGCCTCCGTGATCAGCCGGTCGAGCACGGCGCTGTCGTAGAGCCGCCACCAGTCGCCGGGCACCGGCGCATCGCTGAATTCAGGCCCCGATCCGTTGCGAAAGGAGCCGGTGGCGGAGGCCTTGTTGATGGCGGCGCCCGGCGCACGCCTGTAGTCGGGCCCGACGGTGGTGCAGGCGGCCAGGAGCGCGAGCGCGAAGCCCGCAGCGAAGCGAAGCAGGCGGGCAGCCATCACCATGCACCTTGCGCGACCGGACCGGTCGCGGGTGCTCCCGCCTCCAGCACGTCGACGCTGGCCGTGCGGCCCATGATCAGCCGCAGGTCCGGCGGCACTGCGTCGAGCTGCACACGCACGGGAATGCGCTGGGCGAGCCGGACCCAGTTGAAGGTGGGATTGACGTTGGCGAGCAGGTTGGAGCTGCCCTGCCGCTCGCGGTCGTCGATGCCCGCGGCAATGCCCTGCACACGGCCCGCCAGCACGCGGTCGTCACCGACCATGCGCACCTGCACGGGGTCGCCGACATGGATGCGTGAAATCTTGGTTTCCTCGAAATAGCCCACCACGTGCAGCGATTGCTGGTCCACCACCACCAGGATGGCGCGGCCGGCAGTGGCATACGCTCCGGGACGCAGGTCGAGGTTGGTGACCCAGCCGTCGATCGGCGCCAGCACGGTGGTGCGTTGCAGGTTCAGCCGCGCGGTGTCGGCCACGGACGTGGCCTGCGCGATGGCTGCCTGCAGCTGGTCCACCTTGGACATCGTCTGCTCGCGCAGTTCGGCCGCGACCAGGTCGCCCAGCGCCGTGTTGCGGACGTCTTCGCGCTGCGTCTGCGCCAGTTGCGCGCGCAGGGCCCGCACTGAGGCGTCGGCCTGCGCTACCGCCAGGCGATAACGCGCGTTGTCGATCGTGAAGAGCACGTCGCCCTTTCGCACGACCTGGTTATCGTGCACCGACACGCGATCGACGATGCCCGAGACGTCGGGCGCGATCTGCACGACCTCGGCCCGAACCCGGCCGTCACGCGTCCAGGGCGCCAGGCGATAGTGGTTCCACAGCAGCCAGGCCGCCGCGCCGGCCGCGACGACCAGCGCCGCAGTCACGCCGACCCGCAAGGACTTCCGAAGGATTTCGTTCATGGCTTCATCCCAGCAGCAAGGACAGCGGTTGTGCGCCGTAGTAGGCGAGCGCGGCCGCGCCCGACCACAGCAGCACGAAGAGGGCGAGGTCCGCCAGCGCGGGATGCCACACCCACGCGTACGCGCCGGCGGTGGCCAGCAGCCTGCGCAGGCCCAGCGTGGCGCCCACCGCGAGGACGGCGGCGGCCATCCCGCCGTTGACGAAGAGTCCGAACAGGTTGACGTCCCAGTGCATGGCTTTCCTTTTCGTTCAGGTAAAGGCGGCAGCGGTGCCGCGCTGCAGGCCTCCCGCGGCCGCGAGGGCGCGCGCCCGTAGTTCGCCGGATTCGTTCGCCGCGATGGCCGCGGTCGCGCGGCTGACGGCCGCCTGAAGTCGCGACTCGCTGGCGGAGGCGGCACCGGCATCGGCCGCCTCCAGGCGCCTGGCCAGGGCGGCCAGGGCATCGTCCACTTCATGCCGGGCCGCCGCCTGCGGCAGGCGGCTGTATTCGCGCAGTTCGATCACGCTGGCGCCCAGGCGGGCCTCCGCGAAGGCCGTGCGCACCGGCCCGGGCGCGTCGCCCACGCGCGGCAGCAGCAACGCGACGCGGTCCAGCGCGCGGCTGGCCCAGTCGGTGCGGCTTTGCTCGCCGCCGCGCGCCAGCCGCAGCAGCTCGGCGCGGCTCGCGCGCACGATGCGACGCACGCTGGCGGCCGGGCCGATCACCCGATACAGCGAGGTGCCGAGCAGGGCGAGCGTGGTGCCCGTGAGCGAACCGATGGCCAGGCCGGTGAAGGCGATGAAGTCGGCCGTGCCGGCGACCTGCAGCGACAGGAGCGTGGAGACGACGAGGGCCATGCCGTAGGCGGCAAACCCGTACTTCGGCGAAGCCATGAACAGGCCGATGGTGAAGTAAAGCGGCGCCAGCGCCAGTGCAAAGCCGGGGAAGCTGTCGACCGCGGGCAGGATCGCGAACACGTAGGCGGCCGCGACCGGGATGGCGGCCAGCGTCACCTTGAGGAAGCTGCGCAGCATCGGCCGCGGGTCGTCGGCGAAGGCGAAGACGGAAGAGCCGGTGGCGGCGAGGCCGACGACCGACGCGCCCTGTTGCCAGCCCATCATGTACGTGATGGCGCCGGCCAGGACGAGTGTGAGCCCAACGGAGGCGCCCGCGAGCAGCGCAAACCCGTGATCGATGTGCAGCGCGCGGCGGGCGCCGAAAGAGAGTTCCTGCACATCCGCCGCGGACGCCTGGCCGGCCACGAGCCGCGCGAGCGTGCACAAGGTGCGCGCGAGTTCACCGGTGCGCAGCACCAGCCCCACCGCCAGCGCCTCCTGCCCCGGTTCCAGTTCGCCGGGCGCCGGCATGGCCCCGGCGCGCAGCGATTCGAGCTGGTCGAAGCGCTCGCCCGAAGCGTCCTCGGCGATCGCGCCCGCAACAGCCTGCAGGTAGGCCAGCGCGCGCGGCGGCACGGCTTGTTGCCCGCCCAGGGCGAGCAGGCGATCCTCGACGGCGGCGACAAGCACCGACAGCGCCACCAGCGCCTGCTCGATCGCCGGCACGGCGTGCGGGTCCGTGCGGCTATGGACGGCGTCGAAGCGCAGATGGTCCACCAGCTGGCGCAGCTCCGCCATGCTCCGCGCCAGGCTGGCGCGCGCTGCCTGCGTGCTGGCGTCCGCCACCTGCGTGTCCAGCGCCTGCAGGACAAGACGGCGAGCCCCTTGCGCGATGGCCTGCAGCTTGCCCGTGCTGAGCGCCTCCACGGTGCGCGGGAAGAAGATGGCATGGGCCACGGCGGCGCAGAGTGCGCCCGTTCCGACTTCCTCGACCCGCAGCAGCAGGCTGTCGAACAGGTTGGCGGGCGCCCCCGCCTGCGGCAGCGCGACGAGCACCGGCGTATAGGCGGCCAGCATGAATGCATAGCTGCGCGCCGACTTGTCGATGAGGGAGAGGTAGAGACAGAACGCGGCCCATAGCGCCAGCACGCCGATCAGCAGTTCGGGCGTGCTGGCCATGGCGGGGATGATGACCAGGGCCGCGGTGCAGCCGGCGAGTGTTCCGGCGAAGCGGAACGACGCGCGTGCCGTTACCCCGCCGACGGCGCCGGCCAGCGGCTGGCTGGAGATGAAGACCGTGAGCGCGGCCCAGCCTGGGTTTGGCAGGCCCCAGCAGCCGGAGATCCAGATCGCCGCGAGTGCGGCGACAGTGCAGTTCGTCGCATACGCAAGGCTGCGCGCGTTGATCACGTTCATGCCGTATTCCCGACGGCTGCCTGCAGCCGCTCCATGCCCGCGTCGCGGATGCCCAGCTCGCGCATCTTCTGCAGGGTCGCATCGAAGTAGGCGCGGCAGCTGCCCAGGCTGCCGCGGCCGCCGTTGATGAAGCCGGCGGACTCCTGCAGCGACAGGCCCTTCACGTAGCGCGCGTGGCCGCGGTGGACGACGAAGGTCAGTGCGCGAACCGGCGCGCCGTCCACCCAGGCCGCCACCCAGCGGGCGTCGTAGGAGCCCCAGGACATCTCGCGTCGCCACAGCAGGTGCAGCTCCTGCCGCACCTTCGCCGCCGGGATCCGCAAGAGCAGGCCGTTGCAGGAGCCGCCCCGGTCAAGGGCCAGCATCAGGCCGGGGAATTCGGGCGTGCCGCGGCCGACGAGGTTGCGCAGGCAGAAGCGGCGGTGCCAGCCATGGACCCTGGCACGGAATTGCGCGTCGTGCTCCAGGGCCGGATTCCACATCAGGGAGCCGTAGCCGAAGACATGCAGGTCGGCGTCGGGCGCGTGCTGCCGCAGGATCTCCTCGAGCGAATCCTGCATATCCTGGGGCGTGCGCATTGCCAGGCCCGCGGCCAGGTTTTGCCGCACCACGGCGGAGAAGTTTTCGTCGCTCAGTTGCCGGCGCACGTCGGGCGCCGCCTCATCCGATTTCATCGTCACGATCCGGCCCTCCATTGCATGGCTCGAATCTAGGGGCGATGGCGTCATCCACCAACCGTAGGTGCGGGAACGAGGTATTGCGATGCCTGCAATGATCCAATGGCGTGGCGTATCATCCTGCGCACCATGGACCGTATCGCCGCGATGACCGCCTTCGTCAGGGTGGTGGAGGCCGGCACCTTCACCAGAGCGGCCGACACGCTCGACCTGCCGAACGCCACGGTGACGCGGCTGATCCAGGGGCTGGAGGAAGAACTCAAGGTCCGCCTGCTGCACCGGACCACGCGCTCGGTGACGGTGACGCCGGAAGGCGCCACCTACTACGAACGCGTCGTCCGCCTGCTGGCGGACCTCTCGGACATCGAGTCGTCGGCGCGCCAGTCGCTCGCCTCGCCATCCGGCCGCGTGCGGGTGGAGACCGCGGCGGCGCTGGGGACGATGGTCATCCTGCCGGCGCTGGGGGAGTTCTATCGCGCCTATCCCAAGGTGGAGATCGAGCTCAACGCCGGCAACCGTTACGCCGACCTCGTGGCCGAAGGCATCGATTGCGCCATCCGCGTAGGCGCGGTCACGGAGCAGTTCCTGGTGGCGCGGCGCGTCGGCGAGTTCCAGTTCCACACCTGCGCGACGCCCGCCCTGCTCGCGTCGTGCGGCAGGCCCGCGGCGCCGGAGGGACTGCACGAGTTCCCGACCGTCGGCCTGGCTTCCGCGCGTGCCGGCCGGTCGCTCCCCTTCCGCTTCCTGAAGGACGGGCAGGTGCAGGAGCTCGTGCTGCAGCATCGGCTGGTGGTGAACGATACGAACTCGCTGGCGGCTGCGGGTACGGCGGGCCTGGGGATCGTCCAGGCCCCCACCTATGCCGTCCACGCCGCGTTGGCGGACCGGCGGCTGGTGGCCGTGCTGGAGGAATGGCATACGAACACCATTCCCGTCCACGTCGTCTACCCGCCGAACCGCTACCTGAGCGCCAAGGTCCGCGTGTTCATCGACTGGGTTATCGCGTTGTTCGAACACCACGAGTTCCTCAAGCGCGCGCACGGCCGCGTCAGCGGCCCTTGAAGTCCAGCGTGGGCCGCGGCTTGCCGGCCTTCAGCGCGGTCACGGCGGAATCCAGGCCGCGCCGCACGTCTTCGGTCTCGAACAGGGGCATGGCGATGTCGAACATTGCCTGATCCGCCGCCGCGACGCCGCCAAGGGCCCACGCACGTAGAAGTGCCTTGTGCGCCGCATAGGCACGCGTCGGGCCACGAGCGGCCTGTTCGGCGAAGGCGCGGGCCTCCTGCTGCAGCTCCGCGTCCGGCACTACGCGATTGATGACACCGAAGCGCTCCATGGTTTCGGCGCTGACCTTCTCGGAGGTCATCGCCCATTCGGAAGCGCGCGTGCGGCCGGCGCGCTCCGCCACGCGATAGACGCCCCCAAGCACCGTGACGATCCCCAGCGACTGCTCGGGATGGCCGAAAGCCGCGGAGGCGCCGGCGAAGATCACGTCGGCGCGCGTCGCCAGTTCCAGCCCGCCGCCGAAGCACAGGCCCTGCACCGCGGCGACCACCGGCAGCGGCAGGCGCTCGAAGCGGTTGAACACGGACATGTAGTGCTCGAAGCGGGAACGCAGCTGCTGCTGCGTGGCACCGGGCCAGTTCATGATGTCGCCGCCAAAGGAGAAGTTCTCGCCGACGCTGCGCAGCAGCACGGCGCGGGCTTCGCTGCGGCCGATGCCGTCGATCGCCGCGGCCAGCTCGTCGACCATCTGGTCGTCGATGCGGTTCTGCGGCGGGCGCTCGATGATGATTTCGGCGAGCGGACCGGAGATGTCGAGGTGAAGGTGCGACATGTAACTCTCCTTATCCGAGGTGCTGCCGGAACCAGGCGACGGCCGCCGCGCTGGAAACGTGGAACTGCGAGACGTAGGGGTCGAAGTGCCCGCCTTCGATGACGACCAGCTTCTTGGGTTCCAGTGCGCGCTCGTAGGCGGCCAGTTCCAGGTCGGTGAGCGTGATGTTGTCGCGCAGTCCCACGACCATCAGCAGCGGCGTCGGCGAGACGCGGGCGATCCACGGGCCCGGCTCGTACATGCGCGCGGCACGCGTCGAACGCACCGTCACCTGGTTCTCCCATGCAGCACCGCCCAGCGGCTGCAGGTAGAAGTCGATCGCTTCCTTGGCCCGGTACGAGGCCGGCACGGCAGGATCGGCGCTCACGATGGTCTGGCGGCGCGGCGGTTCGCCGCGCAGCTGCGCGCGCTCGTCCGAGGCGAAGGCTTCCTCGATGGCCGGCACGTTCTCGGGCGAGATGCGGCGCAGGCCCTGCTCGAAGCCGCTGATGGTGGGGACCTGGGCGACGACGGCGTGCAGGCGCCGGTCGGTCGCGCCCAGCACGATGGCGTGGCCGCCCGCGTAGCTGGTGCCCCAGAGGCCGATGCGCTTGTCGTCCACGACGTCCAGGCTTTCCAGGTAGCTGATGGCGCGGCGCCAGTCCGCGATCTGGCGCCAGGGGTCCACATCCTGGCGCGGCTCGCCTTCGCTGGCGCCGAAGCCGCGGTGGTCGTGCACCAGCACCACGAAGCCCGCTTCGGCGAAAGCCTTGGCGAAGCGCTCGAGGCCGTGCTCCTTCACGCCGGCATAGCCGTGCGCCATGGTGATCGCCGGACGCCGGCCTTCGCCCGCGGGCGTGAACAGCCACCCGCGCAGCTTGACGCCGCCCTCGGCGTCGAATTCCACATCGGTGCGTGTGAACATTTAGGCCTCCTGGTGGAAATGGTTGCCGTCGACGACGCCGTGCAGGCGCCGCGCGAGTTCGCTCGAGAACCTGAGCACCGCACCCAGCGGGCGGTGGTGGATGGCGGCGCGCACGATCTTGCCGTCGTCGCCGCGGGTGAGGATGGTGATACCGGACAGCTTCTGGCCGCCGAAAGCCTGCGCCTCCCATTCGAGGTAGGTTCGCTGGCCGTCCGCCGCTTCCGCGGTGAACTCCAGCGCTTCGTAGATCTTGCTGGCGGCGCCCATCACGGCCTTCACCTGCTCGAAGCCGGCGACGGGCTTGGCCAACACACTGGCCTCCAGCACGATGTCGGCGACGAAATTGGCCGCGAAGGCGGCGGGGGACTTCGCCGCGAAGGCGCCGGTCCAGCCCTGGTTCTGCTTGCTCATGCTTCTCTCCTGTTCAACGGGTCGCGCCGGAGGCCGACCAGTCCTTGCCGTCGATGGGTGAATAGCCGTCCGCATGGGCGTCTAGGCGCCCGGCGCGCATGCTGCGGAAGGAAGCCAGCACGTCCTCTTGCAGCGGCGTGCTGAAGATGCTCTGCACCACCGTGTAATCGCCCGCCAGCCGGGCGACGGGCTGCAGGGCGGCGATGTCGATGCGACCGCTGTCCAGGTAGACGTCGTCACGCACGTGGAATCGGACCACCTCGCCGAACACGACGTACTCGCCGTCGTTCATGGGAATGATGCGGTCGACCTTGCATTCCATCGTGATCGGCGAGTCCTTCACCCGCGGCGGCCGCACCAGCAGCGAGGACTCCTTCTCCAGCCCTACCGCGTCGAACTCGTCGATGCCCGAATCGAACTCGAAGGCGGTGCGGTGCATCTGATCCGCCTGTTCCAGCGTGGCCATATTCACCACGAACTCACCGGTGTCGCGGATGTTGATGAAGGTGTCCTTCAGCGTCACGCCGTCGGAACGCGGCTGCAGAGAGATGGACACCATGGGCGGCTTGCGCGACACGGCGGTGAAGAAGGAGACCGGCGCCAGGTTGGCGACGCCGGTCGTCGATTGCGTGCTGACCCAGGCGATGGCGCGCTGCAGGATGGAGCCGATCAACAGCTTGTAGCTGGCTGTGGTGTCGAGGTCGGTGGGATCGATGACCATGGTGTCCTACTTCGCGGTTGCGCGGCGCGGCAGCATCAGCCGGGCCGTGAGGGTCTGCACGACTTCGCCGTGCTGGTTGAGGGTGCGCGAGCGCAGGACCAGCATTCCGCGGTCGGGCCGAGAACGGGAGGGGATCAGCTCCACGACTTCGCTGTCCACGTGCAGGATGTCGCCGGGGCGGGTGGGCACCTTCCACTCCAACTCCCCGCCGGCGCCGACGATGCCGCCGGCTAACTTGGGGCCGCTGGTGACCAGCAGGCGCATGGTGATGGACGCGGTGTGCCAGCCGCTCGCGGCGAGCCCCGCGAACAGCGTGCCGCGCGCGGCCGCGTCATCGAGATGAAAGGGCTGCGGGTCGAATTCCTCGGCGAAGCGCCGGATGTCGTCCGCCCGCACCTCGTGGCATTGGGTCGTGAATTTGTCCCCGGCTTGCAGGTCGTCGAAATACAGAGGATCTTGAAACATGAGATCGTCTACTCCTTCTGGTGTTGAATCATGTGCAAGGTGCGAGCTGCGCGCATCCGACGAAAGTCGGGGACGCCGGTGCTTCGGATGTCCCACGGCGTGCTTCGTCAGGCCTTCGCGCCGCCCCTGTAGCGCTCGGCGGGCTGGCTGCGCGACAGGTGTGGCGCGAGCGCTTCACGCGTGGCCTCGAAGCGCTCGCAGTCGCCGGCATCGGGCAGCGAGGGAATGGTGATGAGTTCTCCCATGTCCAGCCCGACGAGTGCGGCATCCACCATGTCCTCGGCCGACATGACGCTCTCCTGCGGCAGGTTGCCCACCGGCACGCCGGCGGTGTCCCAGAAATCGGTGCGCGTCGCGCCCGGCAGCACCGCTTGCACGCGCAGGCCCTTGGCGCCCAGTTCATGCTGCAGGGCCTCCGAGAAACTCACGACGAAGGCCTTGCTGCCGCTGTAGACCCCGTTCAGGAGCTGCGGCGCTACGGCGACGATGGAGCCGATGTTGATGATGGTGCCGCCGCCGCGAGCCACGAAGGCCGGCGCAGCGGCACGCGAAAGCCGCGTGAGCGCCACCGCGTTCAGCTGGATCATGATTTCGAGGCGGTCGGGGTCCGATTCGCTCATCGGTGTCCCGACGTTGAAGCCGGCGTTGTTCACCAGCAGCCGGATCGATTCGTCCCGGGCGAGCCGCTGTTCCAGTGCGATGAGGTCCTTCTTGGCGGTGAGGTCCGCCGGCAGCACCTCGACCCGGCGCCCGGTTTGCGCCGCGATGCGCATCGCCACGCCGTTCAGGCGTTCCTGGCTGCGGGCGACGAGGACCAGGTCATAGTCGCGCCGGGCCAGCCGGTCGGCGTAGACGGCGCCGATGCCGCTGGAGGCGCCGGTGATCACCGCGGTGCCGCGGTTGGATTTGCTTGCAGTCACGGGAGAGATCTCAGGTGAGGGGAAGGAGGGCCTTCGCAGGCGATTGGCATGGTGCCAATCTAGGCGCGCTGCCTCCGCGGAAAAAGCCCTATCGCCACAACAGCGTTTTGTCGAAACTGGAAAGCTTCGTCCGCATCGACACCTTGGTATCGCGGTCCTTGCTCCCGGATGCGAGGCGTGCGAAAACTCGCGTTCGAAGTCGGCGCGTGACCGGCTGAAACCCAAGGAAGTCCCATGCTCTTCGACACACTCGCCGTGCGTCGGGAGGGCGCTGTCCGCTCGTTGACGGCGGGCAGGTACTCTGGCCACGCGCCGGCAAGGACTGTGACACGCACCACGTCGTGCTGGACTTCGGCAGCATGCCGCTCCCGCGTGCCCGAAGGTCAAAGCATTGCCGTCGTGCCGCCCGGCGTGGACGAGCGCGGCAGGCTCCACTTCCCTCGGCAATATAGCTGGCCAGCGACCGCAATGGCGAGCGCCCCGGTTACAACAACGTCTCGCTCACGTTCAAGCGCGTGCTGAGGGCCATGAAGGCCAATCGATGCGGGGCGTCGCCAGCAATTACATGTGCGACCTAAAGGTGGACGACAGGGTGCAGGTGATCGGCCCCTTCGGCGCTAGCTTCCTGGTTCCGAGCCATCCGAGGAGTCACATCGTCATGATCTGCACCGGCAGCGCGCCCATGCGGGCCGTGACTGAGTGGCGGCGGCGGTTGCGGCAAAGCGGCAAGTTCGAGGGCGGCCAGCTGATGCCTTCTTCGGCGCCCGCAGTCCCGAGGAGTTGCCTTACCTCGGGCCGCTACAGAAATTGCCGATGGATTTCATCGACGTCAACCTCGCATTCATCCGCTTGACTGGTAGACCGAAGCGCTATGTGCAGGACTTGATGCGCGAACGCGGGGCCGACCTGGCGCAGATGCTGGCCGATCCCAACGCGCTGCTTTATGTGTGTGGACTCAAAGCCATGGAGGAGGCGTAGTGCTCGCGCTGCGCGACGTAACGCAGCAGGCGGGGCTAGACTGGGAGCGTGTGGGCGGCGCGCTCAGACGCGACGGCCGACTACTTGGAGACTTATTGATGACTGTGGGGCACCACTCGATCCGCCACTGACCTTGAACCAAACTGGGCTAACGGGATACAGTTGCGGGTAGCGCCGAATTCCGAAAAAGGTCGCTGCCACGGGTACTTAGGCGCCCGATACTGCTGCCACCTGCACTGAAGCATAGGCTTCGCTGATTGAACCAGTGCAGTGGTCGCCGCCCCTAACATCGCGTGTGTGCAGCTGTTCGCACAGTCGGCACCATCGCTCAGCTTTCATGGGCGCAGTCTCATTTGCAGCATTGGTCGGCCGCACGCACGTATGCGCGTCGTTCTCCACTGTCGTAAGGCGCGGAAGAATCTGGCAACGATCTGGCAACGAACCCTGAAGAGAAACGCGTCGCTACATGATTTGTAGCAACAAGTTCAGGCGTCGTGGGAATGGAGTGGTGGGTCCTGACAGATTCGAACTGTCGACCTACGGATTAAGAGTCCAGATTCGGGCTCCACGAGTCACCAGAATACACCGGATTTCGCAGCCACACGGTACTGCAACCGCCGGACAAGCGGTTACTCTAGAGCTGATGGAATTCGTGCCAAACGGTCCGGACATTCCGGAAACACTCCTGGAAGCGCACGAGGAGGGTCGAGTCGTTTTCTTCTGTGGCGCCGGCATCTCGTACCCCGCAGGACTTCCTGGATTTCGAGGCCTGGTCGATCAGATCTATGAGGCAGTCGGCACGAGCCCAAGCCCCATTGAGCAAGAGGCCCATGGACGGTCTCAGTTTGACGCTGTTCTAGACCTTCTTGAGCGATGTTTGCCCGGGCAACGCTTGGCGGTTCGGCAAGCACTAAAGAGAGTGCTCCAGCCGAAGCTACGCCGTAAAGGCGCGCTGGATACTCATCTGGCGCTGCTGCAACTTGGACGCGACCGCGAAGGTTCCTTGCGACTGGTGACTACGAACTTCGACCGCGCCTTTCATGCAGCCTTGATGCGCACAAAGGAAAAGGTCGAGGCCTTCTCTGCACCGATGCTTCCTATCCCAAAGAGGGCTAGGTGGAACGGCTTGGTGTATTTGCACGGCGTACTCCCCGCGGTCCCGGATGACGGCGCCTTAAACCGACTAGTGGTGACCAGCGGAGACTTCGGACTTGCCTATTTGACAGAAAGGTGGGCCGCCCGCTTCGTCAGCGAGCCATTTCGCAATTACATCGTCTGCTTCATTGGATACAGCATTAGCGATCCAGTGCTTCGCTACATGATGGACGCCTTGGCGGCGGATCGGATGAATGGCACACCACGCTGCCATCACGCTCGGGTTGTCTGGCATACAGGGCCTGCTCCAAGGCATCCAGCACGAAGTCTGTTCGCATCGAAATGCTCACCCGCCAGCCGACGATGCGACGGGCAAACACGTCGACAACGAAGGCCACGTACAGCCAGCCCTGCCAGGTCGACACTAGGTGAAGTCGCTGACCTACAGTTGATTCGGCCGCTCTGCGCGGAACTGCCGATTGACCCGGTCCAGCGGGCATGGCACCTTGCTGTCGCTGACCGTGGTCCTCACGACCTTGCCGCGCATGACGCCTCGCAGTCCCAGACGCCGCATCAGCCGCTCCACCGTGCAGCGGGCGACGCGGTTCCCTCGCGTGCCAGCTGCTTCCAGACCTTGTCGGTGCCATAGACCTGCATATTGGCTTGCCAGACCCGTTCAATCTGCCGCGCCAGGACCTCGTCGCGGAGAACCCGGGCACAGCGTTTGTCCGGCTCGCGCAGCAGCTCAGCATGGCGCCGATAGCCTGACGGGGCGACCTGCAATGCCTTGCAGATCGGCTCGACCCCGAAGGCATCGCGATGCCTGTCGATGAAGTCCCTCAAGACTTGAGTCGGCGGTCGAGCTCCGTCTGGGCGAAAAACGCGCTGGCCAGCTTCAGGATCTCGTTGGCCCGACGCAGTTCCTTGACCTCGCGTTCCAGATCCTTCACCCGCTGCGCCTCGGATGTCGTGACGCCCGCACGCTCACCGGTATCGACCTCCACCCACTTGACCCATGCCAGCAGCGTTTGCGGCACGCAGCGGATCTTGGGCGGGATCGATTCGACTGCTGCCCAAGGGGACGGGTACTCCCCTCGGTGCTCCTGCACCATCCTCACCGCCCGCTCACGGACCTCGGGCGAGAACTTGTTCGACTTCTTCATGGCTCAATCCTCTCAGAGATTTGAGCCTCCTCAAAAGCCGGGGCGATTCAGTATGGGCACCTGCGAACAGTGCGCGTGGTGTTCAAAGCCTAGTACGTACTGAGAGCTCGGTTGTGCGCGAAATACGGTTTCCCACGCTCGATGAATTCGGCCAGTACACCGGCGCCCACACGCGCCTCCTTTGGCAAGAGGTGGGCGAAGTGGGTCTGTCCGGGGTGTCGGCGGACAAGTTTCAAATCTTGCGATGGACGAAGCGGTCCTGGCAAGCCTAGCCAATTCATGGACTGGATGGCTCTATTGCACAAGCATCACGACCACTCGGTGCCCTTGGGGAGCGGTCTCATCCCGCGCTTCCCAACAACAATTGCCTGCGACCAATGCAATGCGGCTGACGGGCGTGCCAGGCGCGGCAGCGGGTGGGCTTGGGGGTGACACGATTCTGCGTGTTGTTGTACGTGACGCGCAGCGATTGGTCTAACGCTTATCTCCGGCGTGTTTTCTTCTGGAAGCTCAGTTGGCCGTCGAGTTCCTTTAGGCCGCCATCGTCTTCTTCGACCGGCACCCCGGCGAAATTCTTGACGGGCTCGTCTGGCCCGCTGTCCTCCTCAAACCATAGGAGCGAGAACGTCTCGTCGTACGTGGGGTAGTGCTTGGCCAACTCCATCAGGTCGTATCCCTTCGGCCAATCCTGGAACCAGAGGTCCTGCGACACGGCCGCATCCTCGCCTGACCAATCCCCATCCTTCACCAGTCGGTGCGCAACGGAGCCTGGCGGAATGGGTGACTTCGGAACAATCCAGGCGTTCAGGTCGCGCAGGGCCTTGGAGCGCGATGCGTGCCGAATCACGCTGGAACTCATGGTGACGAACGCGCAGGGATACTGGGTCACGGCAGCCAGGCGCGAGGCGCAGGCCGAAAACGAGACCACGTATTGCGCGCGAAGTCGCTCTACGAGTACGAACGACGGCTCCTCCTGGTCGACGTCGCGCTTGAACGCGTCGAACGGCATCAGGAGTTCGGCCGCGAAGATGTCGCATGCAATCTCGTTCTCATCGCGCTTCGAGTACGACCAGGAGGGCGTCTCACTGTGGTCGGATTTCAGTCCGAGGACGATGTGGCCAACCTCGTGGCAGGTCGAGAAGCGCTGGCGCTCGCGACATTCGAGCTCGTTGACGATGATGACTGAGGAGCCGTCTCGCTTCGTGAGCGTGTAGCCAGATTGGCCTTCGTCCATTTCCTCCTTCCCCAGCTTCGCCTTGACCTTCTTGGTATAGGCGGAGAGGTCCTGATGGATGTTCGACAGGTCCAGGCCAGCCATGAACTGGCGCGCCGCGGTGCGTATGGCCAGTTCGTCAACCACTATTCGTCGTCCTCGAACGCCTTGCGCACGCGAGCCTCGATAGTGGCCATGTCCGGCCGAGCACCACCGCGGTGTCGCATGCTGGCGCCCATCTCGAACATCTCCGCGGTCATGTCGGTTCCAAGAACGTGCTCCACCCAGTCGGCGTTCACGTCGTTCGTGACCATGTATTGAGCCATTTCGACTTCGCGGGGCTGAGCCCTTAGAACGCGAAGGAGCCGCGCCAGTACGTCGGCGGAAGGCGACTGCTTCTCGCCGGTCTCCAGGCGGTACACGTACGTGTGGTCTACCTCGGCGAGCTGACCCAGTTCCCGGGACGACAAGTTCCGAATCTCTCGCAGTTTGCGCAAAAGCAAGCCCAAGCCGGTCTGCGGCATCAAATAACCCTTAACCTCATCTAAAACGCTGTACACTGTTGCCTGTGCAAGCAACACCAGCCATTTTCCCCTTCGAGACCGTCTTTGACGGCTGCTGGGAATCGATTGCCTGTATGGACAGCTACTATGCCAGTCCAGAGCAATTGTCGCAATGGGAAGGGTGGCAGGAGCCGTCTTGGGCGAGACGGGGTGTTTCGGGCAGAAACGGCCGAACGGGCCGTGAACCGCCGGCCGACTGGCCTTCTATCTAAGGAGTTCCCATGCCCGGCGCGTATGCCCATCTCTCGGTTGTCAACGACGTCCAGAAGCGCGCCGAGGCGGCGGGATTGCGCGAGGACACGCTGGTCAGCCTCGGGCTCTACCTGAAGTTCCTGGAGCTGGGCTCCGTCAGCCCCGACTATCCCTATCTGTCGCTGCGCCCTGACCAGAAGCGGTGGGCGGATGACATGCACTACACCCGCAACGCGACGCTGCTGCGTGCCGGCGTCGCCGCGGTGAGCCGGCTGCCTGCGGAATCGAAGGGCAAGGCCACGGCCTGGCTTCTGGGTTTTGCGGCTCACATGACCACCGACATGACCATTCACCCCGTCGTGGAGATGCGAGTCGGCCCGTATGCCCAAAACAAGGACGAGCACCGCCGCTGCGAGATGCACCAGGACGCCTTCATCTTCCCGCGAGTCATGAACGTGGGCGACACCGGGCTGTCCGAGCATCTGGAGACGGGCATCGCCACCTGCCATGCCGAAGGAAACGAAGACCTCCTGGACCAGGCCATCGAACAGGTTTGGCAGACGATGCTGGCAGCGGCCTATCCGGACGACCTGGCGCCGGTGCCGCCGCTTCCGGGCAACTGGCACTCCGGCTTCCGCGGAATCCTCGCCGCCATGGCAGGTGTCAACCACTTTTTCCCCTGGGCCCGTCATGTCAGCGCCGACCTGAACCTAGCCTACCCGGCGGCTATCGACATTGACCACAGCTTCATCCGCCAGCTGCGCACGCCGGAGGGACCCATGGACTACGAGGCCATCTATGAGCGCGCCCGCAGAAACGTTCTCGCCATGTGGAAAGGCCTGGACGACGCCCTTTTGAATGGTGGTTCGAACGCTCTGGACCAGCTCGAAGACTGGAATCTCGACACCGGCCGCAGCGTGCAGACCGGTCGGCTCGTTTTCTGGAAGGAGGCGGCATGAACCACGTCAAAACACCTTTCTTCATCCTCGTCGTGGTCCTTCTCGCGAGCTGCGCCACGCAGCCGAACGAGCGGGAGATGAACTACCTGGCCTCGGCGCTGACCAAGGTGTCCGCCGCGGTCGACGCCACCGTCCGCTACCGCCGCCCGCCGGAGAACATGTCTGAGGGCGACCTGCTGCGAGCAGCCACCGCGCATGACATCCAGCTGCTGAAGCCCTTCGATGGCTTTACGGTGCGGGTCCTGCGCAGCGGCCGCGACTCCGCCGTAATGGTGTGCCAGCCGCGGGGCAGGGCGCTGCTGGAAGACGCGGGCTGCACGCCCAAGCTCGATGTGCACCGCTGGAACGCCCCGGGCGGCAACGACCGGTGCGAATTCACCCTGGACTTGAACACGGTCTGCGCCCGCTAGCGCGCAAGGAGAGCCATATGCCGAAGAACATCCTCATCTTCTCGGACGGCACCGGCCAGCAGGGTGGGCTGAAGCCGGACCAGAATCTGAGCAACATCTACAAGCTGTTCCGCGCGTCCCGGCCTGGCCCGGAGAACCCCATCAATCCGGTGGAGCAGGTCGCCGCGTACGACGCCGGCTTGGGCACGGAAAAAGACGAAGGAAACATTCCGTTCCGACCCATTCAGAAACTCCGCAAGCTCTGGAGCGGCTCTACTGGCACCGGCATCAGCCGCAATATCGCCGACTGCTACGAAGCCATCCTGAAGCACTACGAGCCGGGCGACCGGGTGTTCCTCTTTGGCTTCAGCCGCGGCGCGTACACCGCGCGATGCGTCGGCGGGGTGATGTCGCTGTGCGGCGTGCCGACGCAGGATGCTGATGGCGGGCCGCTTCCGCGTTATGGCAAGGCACTGCGAAAAATCGCCGACGAGGCCGTCCAGCAGGTGTATGAACACGGCTCCGGCAGCGACAAGCCGGAGCGCAAAGCCGAGCGCCTGGGAAAGGCCAAGCGATTCCGCGCGAAGTACGGCAGCGAGAATACCGAGGGACAGTCGAACGTGGTCCCGTATTTCATCGGCGTCTTCGACACCGTCGCGGCGCTGGGCGCGCTCGGCATCCGGCGCTTGCTCATGGCGCTCGGCCTGGCCGCGTTCGTCGCCGCCATGACCGCAGGGGCAGCCGGCACCCTCGCGCTGATGCCCTGGTTCTTTTTCTGGCCGGCGTTCATCACGCTGGGGGTGGTCATCGCGGTCAGCATGGGCGTTAGCTACCTGCGAGCGCACCTGAAGACCATCCACGACTTCCCGTCGAAGGGCGACTTCAGCTGGCACATCGCTGCGTGGCGCTTTCGCTTCTACGACAACGCGTTGAACACGCGTGTGCGGTACGCGCGCCATGCCCTGGCAATCGACGAGACCCGGCAGGACTTCGCCCGGGTGCCTTGGGCAAATGCAGGCGCCTGGCCCGACCGCACCGGCGAGCCCGAGTGGCTGCAGCAAGTCTGGTTCGCTGGCAACCACTCCAACGTCGGCGGCAGCTACGCCGAGGACGAGTCCCGGCTGTCCGACATCTCGCTGAAATGGATGCTCGAGCAGGTCACGAGCTTGCCGCACCCGCTGAAGGTCGACATGAGCAAGCTCAACCTATACCCCGACCCCGCCGGCATGCAGCACAACGAAATCGAGAGCATGCGCGAGTCGTATCCGTGGTGGTTGCCGAAAGCGTGGCGGCACGCCTGGGCCGAGCAAGCCCGAGACGTTGCTGCCCAGGCGCCCCTGCACCCGACGGTGGCGGAGCGCTTCGCGTTGGCAGATGGCGTGCTGCATTACGGTCGACGTCGCCTCTACCGCCCGGAAAATCTGAGTTCCCACGACGTCGTCGCCCAGTTTTACGGCTCCGCCACGCCGCACGTTGCCGTCAACGAGGGGCGCGACGTCGCGCAACCCACTGTCGGCGTCTAAGCGCAGGAAAGGCTCCAAGTGGCAGAAGCTCACAAAATCGTCATGTACCCGGTCGGCAACGGCGACACGACCCAAATCATCATGGCTAAGGGTCGCCGCTTCCTCTTCGACTTCAACCGCTGCAAGGTGGCGGAGGACGACAAGGCCCCCCGCATCGACCTGCACAAGCGCCTGAAGGAGGAGCTCAAGGAGGCCAAGCGTGACTATGGGGTCATGGGTTGCCCGGCGTTGGACACCCCCGTTGCGCTGACGAAAGCAGCGAAAATCGCGGCAAATTTCGTCAAATTCGGGTGGTCAAAGGCAGTCGTGCCTTGCTCTTCCGTCGGGGAAGAATCCGGGGAAGAATTCGGGGAGAAAGGGGGGTATTTGGGGACCCTTTCAGAGGAGAAGCCAAATAGATCAACGCTTTCGCCTCCCTCTAGAGTTAGTTCGAGTCCAATCGCGCCTACCAAATCCGAAGCCGGCAAACCGTTGTCATTCAGCGGTTTGCCGGCTTTTTCGTTGCTGGGGAACTGCGCCGTGGCGGCGGCGGCAGCCGTGGCATGGGATTTGCG
>JAQGMU010000419.1 GCA_028292195.1 Ramlibacter sp.
CGCAAATCCCATGCCACGGCTGCCGCCGCCGCCACGGCGCAGTTCCCCAGCAACGAAAAAGCCGGCAAACCGCTGAATGACAACGGTTTGCCGGCTTCGGATTTGGTAGGCGCGATTGGACTCGAACCAACGACCCCCACCATGTCAAGGTGGTGCTCTAACCAGCTGAGCTACGCGCCTGTCGTTGAGCCTTCGATTGTAGCAGAGAGTTTCCGGGCTCCTGTGCGCAGGCAAGGATTGAACACCCCGCGGCTGCTACGGGTACGTGTAGTTGGTCGACGCAGGGTGCGCGGCTTGCTGCGCGCCGCCCCTCGCAACGATCCGGCCCCCAGCCACTACCAACTTCCGCGCAGGCCGCGCAACCACCGCCTCGGCCACGTTCTGCGCCTGCACCAGCACCAGGTCCGCGCGGCAGCCCACTTCCAGCCCGTAGTCCGCGCAACCGCAAACCCTCGCGCCGGCATGCGTCACCGCATCGAAGGCAAGCGCGATCTCGTCATCGCGCCGCAGGTTGTTGCGCAATCCCACCAGCATCGCCCGCTCCAGCATGTCGGGGCGGCCATAGGGCGTCCAGGTGTCGCGGATGCCGTCGTTGCCGGCGGCCACCAGCACGCCGGCGGCCACGCACTCCTGCAGCGGCGGCACCGGCCGCGAGGCGCTGCCGGTGGTGATGACGGACATCCGCAGCCGCGCCATCCGCTCCAGCAGCGCCGCGCGGCGCGCAGGAGCCACGTCGCCGAGGCAGAAGCAATGGCTGATGGCGACCCGGCCCTGCATCCCCAGCGTTTCGGTGCGGTCCAGGATCGCATCCAGCGTCCGCGCGCCCTCCTCGCCGCTTTCGTGCAGGTGGATGTCCAGCGGCTTGCCATGACGCGCGGCGAGGCCGAACAGGAGATCGAGTGAAGCCACCGCGTCGCCATCGATCGCCTGCGGGTCCAGGCCGCCCAGCACGTCGGCTCCTAGCTTCAGGGCCTCGTCCAGCAGCTCCGCTGTCCCCGGACGCGCCAGCAGGCCGGACTGCGGGAAGGCGACGACCTGAATCTCCATGAGCTCGCGCAAGGTCTCGCGGGTGGCCAGCACGGCATGCAAGTGCCGCAAGCCGGCATCGGTGTCGATGTCCACGTGGGTGCGCAGCCGCGTCGTCCCCTGCGCCAGGAAGGCGCGGGCCAGGCGCAGCGACTGCGCGCCGGCGTCGTGGCCGGTCTCCGCGCGCCAGCGGCGCTCGTTGGCGATGCGGTCCTCGAGCCGCGGCCCCACTTCGTTGCGGTACCAGGGCAGGCCCCAGTTGGTCTTGTCCAGGTGCGTGTGGGCTTCGACCAGGCCGGGCAGCAGCAAGGCGCCGCCGCCCTGCTCCTGGGGCACTCCTGGCACGGCGGCCAGCCGCGGACCGAGCGCGGCGATCCGGCCGGCGCGCACCAGCAGGTCAAGCGCTGCCGCGCCCAGCGGCCGCACGTCGCGCAGCAGCAGGTCCATCGCGCTTCAGCGCCGGCGCGCGGTGCGCACGCCGTTCACGTCCCGCACGATGCCCAGCACCTTGCCCAGCTTGTGCGAATCGGCGATCTCCACCGTGAAGGTCATCCAGGCCGTGCCCTTGACCGACTGCGTCTGCACGCCGATCACGTTCATCTTCTCCTTGGCGAACACCTCGGAGATGTCGCGCAGCAGCCCCTGGCGGTCGGCCGCCTCGATGGCCACGTCGACCGGGTAGACCGCGGACTCGTCCTTCCTCGGCAGGCCCCACTCCACCTCGATCACGCGCCCCGGCGTGCGCGCCGCCAGCTCGCGGAAGTTGGAGCAGTCGCTGCGGTGGATGCTGACGCCCTTGCCGCGCGTGACGAAGCCGCTGATCGCGTCCGGCGGCGCCGGCTTGCAGCACTTGGCCAGCTGCGTCATCAGCGAATCGACGCCCACCACCAGCACGCCGCCCTTGGCCGACTTGGGCGGGGCCTTGGCCTTCTTCAGCACCAGGCCATCATCGGGCGCCGGCGCCTCGCGCTGCGGGTGCAGCAGCGTCTCGATGCTGCGCAGGGAGAACTCGTCCTTGCCCACCACGAAGAACAGGTCCTCCGACGACTTGAAGCCGAGCCGCGCAGCCAGGTCGTCGAGCTTGATGGCGGTGCGGCCCTCGCGCTGCAGCAGCCGCTCCACCAGCTCGCGCCCGCGCGCCTCCGTCTCGTGCCGCAGCTGCTCGTTGAACCAGGCGCGCACCTTGGCCTTGGCCCGGTGGCTGGCCAGGAAGCCGAGTTCGGCATTGAGCCAGTCGCGCGAGGGCCCACCCTCCTTGGCGGCGACGATCTCCACCGTCTGCCCGTTGTGCAGCGGCTTGTTGAGCGGGACCATCACGCCGTCGACGCGGGCGCCGCGGCAACGGTGGCCCAGGCTGGTGTGCACCGTGTAGGCAAAGTCCACCGGCGTCGCGCCCTGCGGCAGTTCGATGATGGAGGCCTGCGGCGTCAGCACGTAGATGCGGTCCTCGAACAGGCCTTCGGCCGAGCCAACCAGGTCGCGCTCCCACGCCAGCAGCTGGCGCAGCACGGCGATCTTGGTGTCGTAGTTGCCGCTGGCCGCCACGCCGGCATAGCCCTTCTGGCCCGCCTCCTTGTAGGCCCAGTGCGCCGCCACGCCGTGTTCGGCGTGGTCGTGCATGGCCTGGGTGCGGATCTGGATCTCGATCGGGCGGCCGGCGCCGTCGCGCACGATGGTGTGCAGCGACTGGTAGCCGTTCGGTTTCGGCCGGGCGATGTAGTCGTCGAACTCTTCCAGCAACGGCGAGAAGCGCGAGTGCACCCAGGCCAGCGCGGCGTAGCAGTCGTTGACGTCGGGCACGATCACGCGCAGCGCCCGCACGTCCAGCACCTGCGCGAAGTCCAGCGACTTGCCGCGCATCTTCTTGACGATGCTGTAGATGTGCTTCGGCCGGCCATGCACCTGGGCCCGGATGCCCTGCTCCTTCAGGTCGGCTTCGAGCTCGGAGCGCAGGCGCTGCACGTAGTCCTCGCGCTCGACCCGCTTTTCGTCCAGCCAGCCGGCCACGCGCTTGTAGGTTTCCGGCTCCAGGAAACGGAAGGCCAGGTCCTCCATCTCCCATTTCACCTGCCAGATGCCCAGGCGGTTGGCCAGCGGCGCGAACACGTGCAGCGCCTCGTAGGCCACGCCCGGCTGCACCGGCCGCTTGGTGGCCGCGTACCAGCGCAGCGTGCGCAG
>JAQGMU010000461.1 GCA_028292195.1 Ramlibacter sp.
CAAGGGCGGCTTCGGCGAAACGGTGAAGAAGCGCTACCCGCAGGTGAACCGCCTGCGCCACCTGCACACCGGCGGCAATTCCTCCGGCGTGGTGGACGGCGCCAGCGCGCTGCTGATCGGCTCGGCCGAAGCCGGCGCCAGGCTGGGCCTGAAGCCGCGCGCCCGCATCACCGCCACCGCCACCTCCGCCTGCGACCCCTGCCTGATGCTGGTGGCGCCGGCCGAAGCCACCCGCCGCGCCGCCGCGCGCGCCGGCTACTCGCAGGACGACATCGACCTTTTCGAGGTGAACGAAGCCTTCGCCTCGGTGGTGCTGCGCTTCATGCGCGACACCGGCGTCGGCCACGATCGCATCAACGTGAACGGCGGCGCCATTGCCATGGGCCATCCGATCGGCGCCACCGGCGGCATCCTGGTCGGCACGCTGCTGGACGAACTGGAGCGACGTGACGCCAGGCGCGGCATCGTGACGCTGTGCGTCGGTCTCGGCATGGGCGTGGCCACGCTGGTCGAGCGCGTCTGACCACAGGGAGCAGCAAGCAAATGATTCGACAACAAGACCTGGGCGACGGCGTCGTCGCCCTGCTCTACGCCTGCGAAGGCCCGGTCAACACGCTGGACGGCCGCATCAACCGCGAGCTGGGCGAAAAGGCGGCGGCGCTGCTCGCCGACCCGGCCGTGCGCGGCATCGTGATCGGCTCCGACAAGGCCGACTTCATCGCCGGCGGCGACCTGAAGGAACTGCAGGCGGCGCGCGACCCGCAGGCGGTGCAGGCCATCGTCGCCCCGTTCCTGCAGGCGCTGCGCGCGCTGGAAAAGGGCGGCAAGCCGGTGGTGGCCGCGCTGACCGGTACCGCGCTTGGCGGCGGCCTGGAGCTGGCGCTGGCCTGCCACCGCCGCATCGCCGCCGACAACGCGCAGGCGCGCTTCGGTTTCCCGGAAGCCACGCTGGGCCTGATGCCCGGCGCCGGCGGCACCCAACGCCTGCCGCGCCTGATCGGCATCGCCGCCGCCACGCCGCTGCTGCTGGAAGGCAAGCGGCTGCCGCTAGTCGATGCGAAGGCGCTCGGCATCGTCGACGAGGTGGTGCCCGCCGGCGAACTGCTGGCGGCCGCCAAGGCCTGGGTGCTGGCCAATCCCCAGGCCACGCAGCCCTGGGATCGCAAGGGCTTCGTGCTGCCCGGCTTCACCGTGCAGTCGCAGCAGGGCCGCAACTTCTTCCTCGGCGCCTGGGCCCGCAGCAAGAAGGGCGGCGGTGGCAACGACGCCGCCGCCGAAGCCATCCTGCAGGTGCTGCAGCAGGGGCTGGAGCGTGGCCTGGATGCCGGCATCGCGATCGAGACCCGCTACTTCGCGCGGCTCGCCAGCGGCAATGCCGACAAGAACAAGATCCGGACGTTGTTCAACGGCGTGAACCGCGCCAAGTCCATGAAGATGCGGCCGACCGGGCTGCCGGCTACGAGCGTCAAGCATCTCGCCGTGCTCGGCGGCGGCGTCATGGGCCGCGGCATCGCGCAGGTGGCAGCGCTGGCCGGCATCCGGGTGACGCTGATCGACGTCAGCGACGAAGCCGCGCGCAAAAGCGTGGAGGCGATCCGCGCCTACGCCAGCAAGGAAGCCGAGAAAGGTCGCCTGAAGATCGCGGTGGACGAACTGATCGCGCGCATCCATCCGGCCAGCGACTACCAGGCGATTGCCGGCTGCGACTTCGCGCTGGAGGCGGTGTTCGAGCAGGCCGAGGTCAAGCGCGCGGTGCTCACGCGCGCCGCCGCCGTGCTGGGCGCCGAAGTGCCGATCGCCAGCAACACCTCCACCATGCCGATCGGCGGCCTGGCGGAGCACGTGTCGCAACCGGCCCGGGTGATCGGCCTGCACTTTTTCTCGCCGGTGGACCGCATGCCGCTGGTCGAAGTGATCCGCGCCGCGCAGACCGATGACGCGACGCTGGCCCGTGCGCTCGACTTCATGAAGCAGTTGGCCAAGACGCCGGTGGTGGTGAACGACGGCCTGGGCTTCTTCACCAGCCGCATCGTCACCACCTATTCGAGCGAGACGCTGAACCTCGTGGGCGAAGGCGTGCCGGCCCAGTGGATCGACAACGCCGCGGTCAACGGCGGCTTCGGGATCGGCGGCGCCGCGCTGGCTGAACTGACGACGCTGCCGCTGCTGAAGGACATCCTGCAGTCGATGCGCGGCAATGGGGAGCGCGTCGCCAATGCCGGCAACATCGCCGAGGCCACGGTGGCCAAGCTGCTGCAACTGGGACGCATCGGCAAGGCCGCCGGCAAGGGCCTGTACGACTATGGCCCGGAAGGGCGTGACGTCTGGCCCGGCCTGGCCGAAGCCTTCCCGCAGCGCGGCGCGCCGGACGAGGAAACGATCCGCAGGCGCCTGTTCAACGTGCAGTCGCTGGAAGCCGTGCGCTGCCTGGACGACGGCGTGCTGGCGCAGCCGCTCGATGGCGACGTTGCCGCCGTGCTGGGCTGGGGCTATCCCAGCCACCTGGGCGGCCCGTTCGCCTATATCGATCGCATCGGCGCCAAAGCCTTCGTTGCCGAGTGCGACGAGCTGGCAGGCCGCCACGGCGCCCGCTTCACGCCGCCGGCGCGACTGCGTCGCATGGCCGAAGCCGGCGAAACCTTCTACGGGTGACCAGGAGAAAAAGATGAAAGCCATGGTGATGGAAGCGCTGGGGGTGGAGAACCTCCGGCTGAAGGAACTGCCCGACCCGAAGCCCGGTCCCGGCCAGGTGCTGGTGCGGCTGCGCGCGGCCTCGCTGAATTTCCGCGACGTGCTGGCGCTGCGCGGGGGCTACGGTTCGCGCCAGAAGACCGCGGGCCTGATCCCGCTGTCCGACGGCGCCGGTGAAGTGATCGAAGTCGGCGCCGGCGTGCGCCGCTTCAAGGCCGGCGACCGCGTGGTCAACACCTTCTTCCCCGGCTGGCTGGCCGGGCCGCCCGACGAGCGTTTCCTGCAGCAGGACCTGGGCGGCATGGAAGACGGCGTGGCCTGCGAGCTGCGCGTGTTCTCGGAGGAGGCGGTGCTGCCGATTCCGAAAGCCATGAGCTTCCTGGAGGCAGCGACGCTGCCCTGCGCCGCCGTGACCGCCTGGAACGCGGTGCGCGCGCACGGCGACATCGGGCCTGAAAATGCGGTGCTGACACAGGGCTCGGGCGGCGTCGCGATCTTCGCGCTGCAGTTCGCCCGTGCCGCGGGCGCCCGCGTCATCACGATTTCATCGGCGATGCAGAAGCTGGAAAAGCTGCAGGCGCTAGGTGCCCAGCACGGCATCAACTACCGCGACGACGCCGAGTGGGGCAAGACGGCGCGCAAGATGACCGGCGGCCAGGGCGTCGACCTGGTGGTGGAGACGGCCGGCGCCGAGACGCTGAAGCAGTCGATCCGCGCCACCCGGATGGGCGGGATGATCGCCATGATCGGCATGGTCAGCGGCACCTCGGCCGAACTGAACCTGCCGCTGGTGGCGATGGGAAGCCTGCGCATCCATGGCATCGCGGTGGGCAACCGGCAGCACCTGCAGCAGGTGCTGGCGGCGTGCGACACCAGCAAGATCGCGCCGGTCATCGACCACGTGGTGCCGCTTGCCGACCTGGCCGAGGCCGTGCGCTACGTCGAGAGCGGCAAGCAGTTCGGCAAGGTCTGCGTCGAGATCGCCTGAGGGCGCCCCGATGCTGGACCTGCAAATCTCCGCCGACGGCGTCGCCTTGCTGGCGCTGGACCGGCCCGATGTGTTGAATGCCCTGAACGGCGCGTTGATCGACGCGCTGCTGGGCGCGTTGGCAAAGGTGAAGGCGGATCCCGCCGCGCGCGTGCTGCTGCTCACGGGTCGTGGCCGCGCTTTCTGCGCCGGCGCCGACCTGCGCGACCCGATGATGAGCCTGGGCCTGCCGCCGGCCGAGCGCGGCGAGCGCTTCCTCGCATCGACGGACACCGGCGTCCATGCGCTGGCGCGTGCGCTGTTCCATCTCGGCAAGCCGAAGGTGGCGGCGGTCAACGGGCCGGCCGTGGGCGGCGGCGCCTCGCTGGCTCTCCTCGCCGACATCGTGCTGGCCGGCGAGTCGGCCTATTTCCAGCAACCCTTCACGTCGCAGCTCGGGCTGGTGCCGGACCTCGGCGGCAGCTGGCAATTCATGCGCCGGCTCGGCCCCGCGCGGGCGATGGCAGCCGTGCTGCTCGGCGAGCGCATCAGCGGCCAGCAGGCGGCCGACTGGGGGCTGGTGTGGAAGTGCGTGCCGGACGCCGAGCTGCAGGGAGCGGCCATGGCGACCGCCCAGCGACTGGCGCAGGGTGCGCCGCTCGCGCTGGCGGCACTGCCGCAGCTGATGGCTTCGGCGCTGCAGAATGACTTCGACGCGCAGCTCGATGCCGAGCGCGACGCGCAGGCATCGCTGGTGCAAACCGACGATTTCATCGAAGCCGTGAACGCATTCCAGGCCAAGCGCAAGCCGGCCTTCACCGGCCACTGAACAAGAGACCAGGAGACAGCATGAACGAGCGCCTGACGCAAAGCCTCAAGCGCGCCGCCCAGGTCAACGCGCGCGGCACCGCCACCATCTGCGGCGAGCGCCGGCGCACCTGGGCCGAGGCGGCGGACCGTGTCGCGCGGGGCGCCGCCGGCCTGCGCAAGCTGGGCGTCGCCGAGGGCACCCGGGTCGGCATCCTGGCCCTGAACAGCGACCGCTACTTCGAGGCCTACTACGCCGTGCCCTGGGCCGGCGGCGTGATGCTGCCGCTGAACACCCGGCTCACCGCCGGCGATCTCGAGTACATGCTCAACGACGCGCAGGCCACGACGATCTGCCTGGACGAAGCTTTCGTGCACCTGCTGCCGGGTCTGCGGGAGCGTTGCCCCACGCTGCGGCACGTCGTCTATCTCGGTGACGATCCGGCCGCGGGTGAAGGCCTGCTGGCCTGGGAGTCGCTGGTGGCGGGCAACGAGCCGCTGGCCGACGCTGGCCGCAACGGCCAGGACATCGCCGGCATCTTCTACACCGGCGGCAGCACGGGCCGGCCCAAGGGCGTGATGCTCTCGCACGGCAACCTGGTGTCGAACGCGGTCAACGCCATCTACATGATCGGCTACGACGCAGCGAGCATCTTCCTGCACGCGGCGCCGATGTGCCACCTCACCGACGGCATGTCGACGCTGGCGATCACGATGGCGGCCGGCACCCACGTCTTCATTCCCAGGTTCGATGCCCTGCAGGTGCTGCAGCAGGTGCAGGCGCACAAGGTGAGCAACGTCACGCTGGTGCCGACCATGATCGCGATGATGCTGGAAGTGCCCGGCATCGCAGAGATGGAGCTGGCCAGCCTCAGGCAGTTCATGTTCGGCTCGGCGCCCATGCCCGATGCGACGCTGAAGCGCGCGGTGGAGATCTGGCCGGAGATGCTGTTCCTGCACGGCTGGGGCATGACGGAGCTGTCACCGATCGGCACCATGCTGCCGATGTCCACGCGCAAACCGGCCATTGCCGGTGACCGGCTGCGGTCCTGCGGCCAGCCGATGCCCAACCTGGAACTGCTGGTGGTGGACCCCGAGGGCCGCGAAGTGCCGCGCGGCAGCACCGGCGAGATCGTGGTGCGCGGCCCGACCGTGATGCAGGGCTACTGGAACAAGCCGGCCGAGACCGCGGCGGCGATCCGCGACGGCTGGTTCCACACCGGCGACGCCGCCGTGATGGACGAGGACGGCTACGTCTACATCGTCGACCGGCTGAAGGACATGATCATCAGCGGCGGCGAGAACATCTATTCGACCGAGGTGGAGAACGCGATCTCGCTGATGCCCGGCGTGGCGGAAGTGGCGGTGATCGGCATTCCCGACGACAAGTGGGGCGAGCGCGTGCACGCGATCGTCGTCCCGCGCGAAGGCGCCGCGATCACGGCGGACGCGGTGCAGGCCTGGGCGCGCGAGAAGATCGCCGGCTACAAGGTGCCGCGCAGCGTCCTGGTCCGCGCCGAGCGGCTGCCGCTCTCAGGCGCCGGCAAGGTCCTCAAGAACGAACTGCGCGCGCCTTATTGGGCCGGCCGCGGCAAGAAGATCTGATGGCCGGCGGCAATCCCGACCAGGAGCTGGTGCGCCGCTTCCTGGCCGATCCCGCCACGCCGCTGGCAATAGCCAGCAACCCGCTGGCGATCGACGTCGGCATGGTGCTGCTGGCTTGGGACCCGTTGCTGCAGGCTCTTATCGTGGGCTTCCGCCCGGGCGCGCGGCACGTGCAGGGCAACGGCGCCGTGCAGGGCGGCATCGTCAGCACGATGCTGGATTTCGCCCTGGTGTTCCCGGTGCTGGGCCGGCTGGATCCGCCGAAGGTGGCGGTCACCGTGGCGCTCAATCTCCACTTTGAAAAGGCGGTGCTGCCGGGGGACCTGCAGGCAGTGGCCCGCATCGACCGGCTGGGCGGCCGCATGGCCTTTGCCTCCGCCGAACTGCGCTCCGCGGGCGGGGGGGACGTGCTGGCGCGTGCGACCGCCGCAATGGCGGTCGTGGGTTGAGATGGATCCAGGCCTTCGAGTAGAGCCGCCCGGATCCTGCTTGACCTTGCTGTCCCGGGTGATAAGTCACAGAGGCAGCACGGCGAGCAGCGTGTAGGCGGCCAGGTGCAGGCGCGGCTGCAGCGACCGGCGTCGCAGGGCTGCGCTTGAATGCAGGGTCGCGTCGTCGGCGGCGATCGCGGCGCCTTCCAGCGCGAGCGAGTCGTCGATCAGGAGGTGCCCAGTTCCCGGCGGCCAGCTCTCCGCCAGGTGTCGCAAGTCCAGCGCCGCTTCGCGCAAGTCCAGCGCCGCGCCATGCGCATAG
>JAQGMU010000463.1 GCA_028292195.1 Ramlibacter sp.
TGAAACGCCTCTGCGCCGATGATAGTGCGGGTTCCCGTGTGAAAGTAGGACATCGTCAGGCTGTTATAGCGAGAAGGGCCCGTCAGAAATGACGGGCCCTTTCTTTTTGCGCGCAAGCAATCGCGCATGAAATGAAGCGGCCGCAAGGGCCGCTTTTTCGCTTTTTCGTTCAGGACTTGGGCGCTTCGCCGGCGGCAAACACCTTCTCGCAATTGGCGCGTCCCGTCTCCTTCGCCGGCACCTTCTTGCAGACTTTCTCCAGGTCGGTACGCAGCTGCGAGACTACCTGCGAACGCCCCGGATCCGAGCCCTGCCAGTCGGACAGCCGCTTGGCCATGCGCTGCAGCGAGCGCTGGTTGCGCTCGAAGAAGGTCTCACCTTGCGGTGCCAGCCCGCCAACCACCGCACGCGCAGCCGCGGACACGCGTTGCACGTCGTTGGGGGCCAGCTCGATGACCTGGCGTACATAGTTGGCGCCCCACTGGATGCGCGTCGCCGGCCCTTCCGAAGCCTTCCACGCCTGCTCGTACCAAGACAGCGCAGCACGCGTGTCCTTGCGCTTCCTGGCGTTGTCCGCCAGTGCGAGCATGTGATAGTAGGGCGCGACCGCGCGCGGAAGCTCGGCCTTCAGCAGGGCATCGGAGGCGTCCAGCAGCCCGATGTGCGACAGCACGTGGGCGGCGCTGGGCACCACCGCCTGCCGTTCATACCGGTCGGTGGTGGCGGTGACGACGCGGGCCACTTCCCGTTGCACTTCCTGAACGCGGGCTTGCGGCAGGGCTTCGGTGCGGTCGGCCAGCTGCAACAGCGTGACGCGGGCGTCGAGGCCATCGATCTGCTCGGAATTGGACAAGCCGCCTTCCGCCATCCGGCGCGCCAGGCTCTTGTCCCACGCGGCGGCCAGCGTGGCACGGGCAGCGGCCTCGGGAGCCAGGTATTTCACGGCCCGATCCGACACACCGGACAGCTGGTCCCACTGTTGCCGCACGCCTTCGGGGTCTGCCAGTATCCGTTCGACCGTGCCGCGATCAGCCTGCGCCGTGGCCGCGTCCGGCGTCGTCTCTACGTCCGTGCGCGCGGAGATGGCCTTCAAAGCCAGTCGATCCCGCAGATGGGGCAGGTTGGCAGGCACTCGCCCGGCCAGCTCGCCCAGACGCTTGGCCAGTTCGGCCGCAGGAAGCACCTGCTGTTCGTCCGTATCCCAGGAATAGAAGGCGAGCAGGTTCCACTGCTCGTCCGACAGCTTCTGGCCACTGAGCGCGTGCGAAACCAGGTCCTTGACCGATGCCTGCGCGTTCAGCGCGGCGCTCAAGGTCAGCAGGTAACGCTGCGGATCGACCTCGCCTGGCAGGCGCGTGATTTCCGTGCCATCGGGGCGGAACAGCACCATGGTCGGATAGCCCGACACCTTGAAGCGCGCCGCGATCTTCTGGGCGCCAGGCCGATCACCGTCGACATAGACGGGAATGAAAGCACGCGAGCGTTCGATGAAGTCCGGGCGATTGAACAGGGTGGCCTTGACCTGGTTGCAGGGCGGGCACCAGACCGCGCCCCAATAGAGGTAGACCGGCCGGCCACTCTGGCGCGCCAGTGCGAAAGCGCGATCCACCTCGGCGTCGGTCGAGGCCGCGACCCAGCCGATCTTCGAGTGGGCAGGCACGGCAGTCGCAGCGGGAAGGCACGCAAGCGCGCCAAGCGCCAGCACCAGGGCGGCGGCCGATCGGTGAAGAGGGTAGGACGGCATGATGCGAGATGATAGTGACGTGTCAGCGATTCGTCGCGAACCCGGGTTCCCGTCCGGCGGCCCCTGATTCGGCCAGCTCCCCGTACAGCTGAAGGACCCACGGCCGCAGCGGCTGATTGGGGAACCAGCGCTCCTGGACCAACCGGAAATAGGGCGTGCTTTCCGCCCAGTCCACGAACGCGTCCCAGGGCAGGCGCTGCACTTCCAGCAGCTTGAACTTCAGCAACACCTTGGCGGCATGCGCCGCATGCCGCGCCGGACGGGCCCGGAAGGATTCGAGCCGGCTGCGCGCCCGCGCCAGGGCCTCCGCCACGTCGGTGAACACCCTCCCGTGGCCCGGCACGACCACTCTCGGTTCCAGCGCGGAGATGAGGTTCAGCGTTGCTTCGACCTCGTCGAACGCATGCGCTCCCTCGAGCTCGGGAAACACGATGCCGAAACCGTTCTCCCAGAGGGCGTCCGCGGACAACAGCGCGCCACTGCGCGGCTCGAACAGCACGACCGAGTGCGGATCGTGGCCGGGCGCCGCATGCACCTGCCACGCCAGGTCGCCAAGCGCGACCTCGCTGCCCGGTTGCAGCATCTCGTCCAGCCGGAACTGGGGGCAGATCTGGCCCGTGGGCTCGTAGCTCAGTGCCACGGGATCCCAGTTGCGCACGTGCGCCGCCTGGCCGGGCGGGATCCAGGTGCGAGCACCCGGATAAGCCGCCTGGAGGGCGGCATTGCCGCCGCAGTGGTCGCTGTGCAGGTGCGTGTTGACGATGGTGTCCAGGGAGCGATCCGCCAGCGCGCCGCGCACCAGCGCAAGCGTCTGTTCCGCGTGCGTGGAGTAGCCGGTGTCCACAAGCGCCGTCGAACTGGCGCCCACGATCACGGTGAGGTTGGCAGACAGCCAACCGCGTTCGTGGACCGTCACGCCGGGCGGCAGCAGGTCACGCGCTAACGGCATGCGCCCGCCTCGCGCGGCAAGTCAAGTCGCGGCCCGCAGTTCCCGCCGCAGGATCTTGCCGACGTTGCTCTTGGGGAGTTCATCACGGAACTCAATGTACTTCGGAAGCTTGTAGCCGGTGAGGTGCTGCCGGCAATGTCCCGCCACGCCCTCTTCCGTCAGGGTGGGATCGTTCTTCACCACGAACACCTTGATCGCCTCGCCCTGTTTCTCGTCGGGCACGCCGACCGCGGCGCACTCGACCACGCCCGGGCAGGTGGAGATCACGTTCTCCAGTTCGTTCGGGAACACGTTGAAGCCGCTCACCAGGATCATGTCCTTCTTGCGGTCGACGATGCGGGTGTAGCCGCGCGGGTCCATCTCGCCGATGTCGCCGGTGCGCAGGAAGCCGTCCGGCGTGAATGCCCTGGCGTTCTCCTCCGGCTGCTGGTAGTAGCCGGGCATCACGTTGGGTCCGCGCACGCAGATTTCGCCCCGCTCGCCGAGCGCCAACGAGCGCCCCGCATCGTCCTTGATCGCGATGTCGATCCCCGGCAAGGGCAGCCCGATGGTGCCGGAAAACCCATCCGTGTCGAGCGGGTTGTTGGTGCCGATTGCGCAGGTTTCGCTCATGCCCCAGCCTTCCACCATGACGCAGCCGGTGACCTGGCGCCACAGCTTCGCCGTGCCCTCCGATGCGGCCATGCCGCCGGCCTGCGACACCGCCAGCGGCGAGAAGTCGATGGAGCGGAACTGCGGGTGCTGCAGCAGCGCGTTGAACAGCGTGTTCACCGCCGGCAGCATGTGGAAGGGCCGCTTCTTCAGCACGCCCACGAACTTGCCGATGTCGCGCGGATTCGGAATCAGGGTCATGTGCGCGCCCCAGCGAATCGCCAACAGGCACAGCGTCAGGGCGAAGATGTGGTACAGCGGCAGCGCGGCAATCGCATTGACGCGGCTGATGTCGCCGACGCGGCCCAGCGCCGGCGTGAACCAGGCTTCCGCCTGCAGGATGGCCGCCACGATGTTGCGATGGGTCAGCACCGCGCCCTTCGACAGGCCGGTGGTGCCGCCGGTGTACTGAAGGAAGGCCACCGAGGCCAGCGTCTGCGGCGTGGGCTTCAGCTGCAGGTTGGCGCCCTCGCGCAAGGCCGCGGGAAAAGGCGTGACCGTGCGGCCCTCGGTCAAGGGCAGGCGGTAGGGCGGAACCATCTTCGCCAGATGGCGCACGGCGAAGGTGATCCAGCGGCCCGACCAGGGGCCCAGCAGGTCGCCCAGCGCCGTCAACACCACATGGCGCACCGGCGTGCGGTTGATCACGTCCGACAGCGTCTTGCCGAAGTTCTCGAGGATCACGATCGCCGTGGCGCCGGAATCCTTCAGCTGTTGTTCCAGTTCGCGCGGCGTATAGAGCGGGTTGACGTTGACGCACGTGTAGCCGGCCCGCAGCACCGCCGCCATGGTGACGGCGAACTGCGGGATGTTCGGCAACATGATCGCCACCCGCGCGCCCGGTTCGAGTCCGCGGGACTGCAGCCATGCGCCCAGCGCGCGGGAGTGGTCATCCAGCTCGCGGTACGTCATCCAGTGTTCCATGCACACCGACACCGGCCGCGCCGCATGCTTGCGGAACGACTCCTCGAGCAACTGCGTGAGCGATGCGTACTGCTCCGGCCGCACTTCGTGCGGCACGCCGTCGGGATAGCTGGCCAGCCAGGGCCTGTGCTCGGTGTCCATTGCTTGCTCCATGGCGCGCATTGTCGGAACGCGTGCCGTTGCGGCCTAGCGGGCTTGTCCCAGGGTGCGCGCCAATTCGGTCTCGCAAGCGACAGGCTCCGAGTCGAACAGCATCTGCATCAGCTGCTGCTCACGCTCCTGGATGATGGCAAGGAAAGCCGGCACGCCGCCCGGCGCCTTGCCGACCCCGGCAAAGGTGTCGAAGCCGGCCTCCAGGAAGCGCTGCAGCGAGCTCAGGCCGGCCGCTGCCGCGGGCGCGCGCATCACCTTCAGCATCAGGCGCAACCCCGGCAAGCGGGTGATGCGGGCCATCTCCACGCCGATCGCGAGCACGCGCTCCAGCTGGCGTTCGCGATCGGCGCGACGGCCCACGCGGCGCCAGGCGGCGATGTAGCGCGCGAACTCGCTCCCCGCCAGTCCCTCCATCGCCTTCGCCATCGCGTGGTCCAGCGACTCGGTCAATGCGTGCAGTTCGGCCAGCGCCACGGCGGTCTCCGCCACGTCGCGCGGAAACAGCTTTTCCATGGCGCCGGCGATGCGCACGAATTGCGCGTCCCGCTCGGCGTAGTCGCGGTCGTTGTACAGCTCCTCGAGGAAGAAGCGGGCCGCCGCCGCATAGGGGCCGCCCGCCAGCAGGTCGGCGTAGGTGCCGGCGAATCGCCGCGACTGGAAGCCCTTGACCGTGGCGACGGCGGCGCCTATGCGCGGCACGGCGGCGTTCTCCTGCCGCAACTGTTCGACCTCGGCGACGGCGTGCCGGATGCGTTCAGCGGTGTTCATTGCAAGCCTGAGTCTAGCCATGCCTTGGGGGATACTGCGCGCGATGCCGCCCAGCTCCCAGCTCGCCCGCGTTCTGCGCACCATCGGCCTGGTGCAGGCCGTGGCCGCGTTCGCGTGGTGGGCGTGGTGGGGTGGACGGGCCCCGTTTGTTGCCTGGAGCGGCGCCGTGCTCCTGTTGTTCCTGGCGCCCGTGATCCTGGCGATCGAGTTCGTGCTGCTGGGCGTGGTCGCCCGCGGCGACAAGGATGTCCCGCGCGCCTCCGTCGGTGAGCTTGGGCGGGCCTGGCTTGGCGAAACAGGCCAGTTGTTTCGCGTCTTCTACTGGCGGCAGCCGCTGCGCTGGCGTGAGCCCGACGACTACCTGCCAGCCGACGGCGCGGGCCAGACTGGCGTGGTCTTCCTCCACGGCTTCATGTGCAACCGCGGCTTCTGGGCGCCCTGGATGCAGCAGCTGCGCGCGCGCGGCTGTCCGTACCTGGCCGTCAACCTGGAGCCGGTGTTCGGCCCGATCGAGGAGTACGCCGCGCTCATCGAGGAAGCCGTGCAGCGCGTCACCGCCTGCACCGGACGGCGGCCCATCCTCGTGTGCCACAGCATGGGCGGCCTGGCGGCGCGCAGCTGGCTGCGCGCACCAGGCGCCGCCAGCCGCGTGGAACGCGTCACCAGCATCGGCAGCCCGCACCACGGCACCTGGCTCGGGCGCTTCAGCAACCGGCCCAATGGCCGCCAGATGCGGCTTGGCAGCGCCTGGCTGCGGCAGCTGGAACGCGACGAGGCCGCGCTGGCGCGCCCGCCCTGGACCTGCTGGTACTCCAATTGCGACAACATCGTCTTCCCGCCTTCCACGGCGACGCTGGACGGCGCCGACAACCGGCTGCTGCCAGGCATCGCCCACGTCGACCTCGCCTTCGCCCCCGCGGTGATGGAGCACACGCTGCCGTTCCTGTCCAGGTGAATTTGTCACAGGGACGGCCCCGGAAAATGCCTCACGCAGGCTAGGGCTGCTTCCTAAGCTTGCGCCAAAGGGGAGAAGAACATGAACGAACTGGCTGCAACCGGCGAGGCCGGCGCCGGCTACCTGGGTGCGAGCGCCGATCGGGTCGGAGGCGCGCTCACGGTGCTGATGGACGAACTGGCCCACGGCGTGGTGGTCGCTTCCGCCGACGGCCGCGTGCTGCACGCGAACCAGGCCGCCCGCCAGGTGCTTTCGCGCCGGCAGCTGCTCTCGGTCCACGAGGGCCACCTCCAGGCCCACGATCCCAAGCAGTCACGCATGCTGCTGCAGGCCCTCGCCAAGGGCGGCGCCGGCCGGCGCAGCATGGTCAGCCTGCGCACCCCGGATGGCTGGGCCCTGAGCATCGCCGTCGTCCCCCTGCGCGGCGAAAGCCCGGGGCAGGCCGCCACCCTCGGCCTGTTCCTGTCGCGGGCCTCGGTCTGCGACACGCTGATGCTGTGCTTCTTCGCCCGCGCCTATGGCCTGACCAACAGCGAGGAACAGGTGCTGGCCATCCTGTGCCAGGGCTATTCGGCACCGGAGATTGCGACCCAGTTGAACGTCGCGGTGTCCACGGTGCGGAGCCACGTCCGCAGCCTGTGCGCCAAGACGCAGTGCAACGGCGTCCGGGCGCTCGTCGGGCGGGTCGCCGTCCTGCCGCCGCTGGGCTCGTCGCTGCACCATCCCGTCCACTAGCGCGGCCCTTGGGGTTCGCGCATTGCCGTGCTAGAGTGATTTCACAGGGGGGACGCCATGAATGTGTCCAGAACTGCCGCTGAGCAGGAGCGGCTGGTTGCCATGCTCGAACCGTCGATAGGCCGGCTGGCCGCGCGCGGGATCCTGCGAAGTTACCGCAAGAACACCATCCTGCTCAATGAAGGCGAGCCGGGCGATTCGCTGTTCGTGCTGCTGCAAGGCCAGGTCAAGGTCTATGCCACCGACGAAAACGGCCGCGAAATCACCTACGGCACCATCGTCGCTGGCGACTACTTCGGCGAGATGTCGCTCGATGGCGGGCCCCGCTCCGCTTCGGTGATGTCGCTCGGCCCGGTGCTGTGCTGCCTGGTGCCGCGGCAAGCGGTGCTGCAGCACCTGGACGAGGAACCCACCTTCGCCATCAAGCTGGTAACGCAGGTGATCCGCCGGGCCCGGTCCGCCACCGAAACCGCCCGCCAGATGGCCTTGCTGGACGTCTACGGGCGCGTGATCCACACGCTGGAAAGCGAGCACGGGCCGGCTGCCGCGCAGTCGCCGGTGCAGCTCACGCAGATCACGCACCAGCAGATCGCCAGCCGCGTCGGCGCCTCACGTGAAATGGTCAGCCGCCTGCTGAAGGACCTGGAAAAGGGCGGCTACGTGGAGCTGGGCGTCAAGCGCATCACGCTGATGAAGAAGCTGCCCGCGCGCTGGTAGGCGCTGCGCGTTTCAACCGGCCGGCACGCCGGCCCTTGCCAGCGCCTCGGTCGCGCGCTGCGTGAGGACCGGGAGGCTCGGGCATTCCTCGGCGTAGAGCCGCAACGAAAAATCGGGCCGCAAAGGCAGCAGCCGTTGCACGGTCTGCCGCGCCGCTTCCGCCCGGCCGCAGGCGGCCTGCGCCAACGCCAGCGTGCAGTGGGCCGCCACGCCGCAAGGCAGGGCTGCCACCGCGCTTTCCGCCAGCTCCAGCGCGCGTGCGGCGTTGCCCGCCACCAGCGCGGCCTGCGCCGTCAGCTGTTCGTACCAGGGGCGCAACTGGTCCAGTGCGCACAGGTGCAGAGCCCGTTCCGCCAGCCGCAGGGCGCCGGCGCCGTCGCCGCGCAGCGCCAGCAGTTCACCTTGCAGCAGCAGCGCCAGTCCATCGTCGGGCCGCTGCCGCAGTACCTGGGCGTAGCGCGCCGCCGCGGTGTCCAGGTCGTGCAGCAAGTGCGCGTGCACATGGCCGGCCAGGCACAGGACCAGGGGCGCCTGGGCGTCGGCCTGCAAGGCCGCGTTGGCATGCTGCAGGGCGAGCTCCGTGTGGGTGCGCCGGTCGGCCTGCTCGCCCTGCTGCAGGTGCAGCACGTGCCAATGGGCCAGCCATGCCAGCACCGCCGGATGGCGGCGATTGCGCTCCAGCAAATGCTCCAGCATGGCGCGGGCGCGTTCCAGGTCCGCGGGTGCCAGCCGATGCATGAGTTCGATCGCTCCCTGCAGCAAGGTGTGGCTCGCCAGCAAGGGCAGCGGCTGTCCGCGTGCGCGTTCGGCTTCGCGCGCCATCAGGCCGGAGGCGACCCCGGCCACCAGCGCGCGGATGACCTCCGCGTTCTCGCAGAACAGGTCGGCGGCCGAGCCCTTGAAGCTGTGCGCCCAGGCCACGTGGCCACTGGCGGCCTCGCTCAGTTCGATGAACAGGCCGATGCGGCCATCGGTGTGCCGGGCATGCCCACGCAGCAGGTAGTGCGCCCGCTCGGGCATCGGCGCGGTCGTCGCCAGGCGGGAAACGACCTGCACTTCGCCCCGCTGGGCCAGCGCGGCAACCACTTCGTCCGCCACCGCCTCCCCCAAGCCCAGGCTGCCGATGTCCTCGGTGAACGGCAGCACCGCCAGGGCCACCCGTGTCGGCACCCGTCCCGCGCCGGCCGCCGGCAGCACCGGTGCGCGGCCGGCGCGTCCGACCCGATAGGCGCGCACCGGATGCCGCACGTGCTTCAGGTAGCAGTGGCCCAGGTCTTCCAGGAAGGTCTCGAGCTCGCCGCTGATGCGATCGCGCAGCGCGGCGGAAATCACGATCTCGCCGGGACCGGCGAGGGTGGCGATGCGCGCGGTCAGGTTGACGTCGGTGCCGTAGATGTCGTGTTCGTCGGCGACGAATTCCGCCACATGGGCGCCGATGCGCAGGTGCACGTGCTCTTCCACCGGCAGCCCCTGGTTGCCTTCGTCGAACCAGGCCTGCATCGCCAGGGCGGCGCGGATACAGCCTTCCGGGTCCGAGAATTCCACCATCAGGCCGTCGCCCAGGCTCTTGTGCATGCGCCCGGATTCCTGCGGCAGGTGGCTCTTGAAGAAGGTGATGAAGCCGTGCCAGCGGCGAATGAATTCCTGCTCGTCCTGCTCCATCAGCCGCACCGACTCCACCACGTCGGCCACCGCGATGACCTTGGTGTGGCGTGCGAGGCGGGAGGCGTTGACCCTGAAGCTGGGCATAAAGTCCGCGGCGTGCTCGGGCTGGTATTTTGAAACACGATGCGATAGCCGCGGCGCCCCTCAGCCGGAAGGTGGAGCCCACACCCTTTCGTTGAATATATTGGTACTACTTTTCTTTAGGTAGTACTACCGTTTCTCGCGTAGTTTCACTGGGCAGGCTTGGTTACCTCGGGAAAACCCTTAAATTCAGGCCATGTCAGAAACGCAATCCCTCCTCTTCCCGGTACGGATCGTCCCGATCCGCTCGCTTGGAGACGGACAGCGGGAGCGCATCGCCACCCACCTGCTCTCGCTGGACCAGCATGACCGCTACCTGCGGTTCGGCTATGCCGCCAGCGATGAACACGTTCGCCGTTACGTCGACCAGCTCGACTTCGAGCGCGACGAGATCTTCGGCATCTTCAACCGCCGCCTCGAGCTGATCGCGATGGCCCACCTGGCCTTCATCCCGGAACCCGGCGCCACGCCGGGCGCCGAGTTCGGCGTGTCCGTGCTCAAGAAGGCGCGTGGCCGCGGCTATGGCGCCCGGCTGTTCGAACGCGCCGTCATGCATGCCCGCAACGAGGGCGTCGAGCTGATGTTCATCCATGCGCTGTCGGAGAACGTTGCCATGATCAAGATCGCGCGCAACGCCGGTGCCACGCTGGAGCGCGCGGGCAGCGAGACGGAGGCTTACCTGCGGCTGCCGCCCGCCACGCTGGACAGCCGCGTCAGCGAGCTCCTGGAAGAGCAGCTTGCCCAGACCGACTACCGCCTGAAGAAGCAGGCCCGCAACCTGCTCGACCTGCTGGCCAGCGTGCAGGAAATCCGGGTCGGCGCCAGCAGCGCGCGCGGCAAGTCGGGTCGCTGAAGCGCACTGCAATTACCAGCGCGGGGCCATCGCGCGCGGCCATTCCGCTATCCTATCGGTCCCCCCACTCCGCCTGACGGCTGTGTCAGACCCACACCCTACGCGCGCCACCACACCCGACAAGCAGGACAAACGCACCTTCCTCCAGAAGGTCGCCGAGTTCATACATCCGGGTCCGGACTCCACCGAGGAGCTGATCGAAACGCTGGCCGACGCCGAGGACAACGACATCATCGGCCCGGAGTCGCGCGTCATGCTGGAAGGCGTGATCCGCATGGCCGGGCTCACCGCGGGCGACGTCATGGTGGCCGCCCCACGCATGGACTGCGTGAACATCGACGCGCCCTACGATGACATCCTCAACGTCGTCATCGACACCGCGCACTCGCGGTTCCCGGTCTACGACGGCGACCGCGAGAACATCATCGGCATCCTGCTCGCCAAGGACCTGCTCAAGCTCCAGCGCGCGCCGTCGTTCAACATCCGCCAGCTGCTGCGTCCGGCCACGTTCGTGCCGGAGACCAAGGGGCTGAACGACCTGCTGCGCGATTTCCGCGGCAACCGCAACCACCTGGCGATCGTGATCGACGAGTTCGGCCGCGTGGCCGGCCTGATCACCATCGAGGACGTGCTGGAGCAGATCGTCGGCGAGATCGAGGACGAGTTCGACATCGCCGAGGACGAGGGCGACATCTTCGGCCTGGCCGACCAGACCTACCGCGTGAGCGGGGACACCTCGATCGAGCGCGTCAACGAAGCCTTCAGCGTCAAGCTGGCGGGCAAGGAAGACGACCAGGACTTCGACACCATCGGCGGGCTGATCGCCCACGAGATGGGCCACGTGCCCAAGCGCGGCGAGTCCACCACGCTGGGCGGCCTGAAGTTCGTGGTGCTTCACACCAAGGGCGGCGCCGTGCGCTGGTTCAAGGTGGCACCGATCGACCGCACCGGCAGCGCCGCTTGAGCCGGCGGCTGACGCGGAACGCGCCATTCGTGCTGGCGGCGCTGGCCGGCCTGTTGCAGGCCTGGTCCATGGCCGCACCGTGGAATGGCCAGCCGCTGTGGTGGTTGCAACTGCTTTCGCTCGCCCTGCTCGCCGGCGTGTTGCAACGCCAGGCCACGCCCGGGCGCGCGGCGCTGGCGGGGTGGCTGTTTGCCGTCACCTGGCTGGCCGCCACCTTCTGGTGGCTGTTCATTTCCATGCACGTCTACGGCGGCCTGGCAACGCCACTGGCGGTGGTGGCCGTGCTGGGGCTGGCCGCCTTCCTGGGCCTCTATTACGCCGCCGCCTGCGGCGCGGTTCGCTGGCTGGCCCAGGCCACGGCCTTGCGGGACAGCGTGCTGTTCGCGGCGCTGTGGCTCGTCGCCGAACTGATGCGCGTCACCTGGTTCACCGGCTTTCCCTGGGGCGAAGGCGGCTACGCCCACGTCGACGGGCCGCTGGCCTTGCTGGCGCCGTGGATCGGCGTGCACGGCATCAGCGCGGTGGCCGCGGGACTGGCCTGGCTGCTTTCGCTGCTGGTGCTGCGCGAGGCGCGCGGCTCGTGGCGCTACTGGATCGCCATTGCGGCGGCGGCGGGCTTGCTGGCCGCCTGCAACGCTGCCACCCGGGCGGCGCCGGCCGAGACCGGCGCGCCGCCCCTGCGCATCGCGCTGCTGCAGGGAAACATCCCGCAGGACGAGAAATTCGAAAGCGGCTCCGGCATCCCCCTGGCGCTGGGCTGGTACGGCGAATCGCTGGCCAAGGTACCGGCGTCGCTGGTGGTGGCGCCGGAAACCGCGGTGCCGCTGCTGCCGCAGCAACTGCCGGCCGGCTACCTGGACGCACTGCGCAAGAGCTTCAGTGCCGGCGGCCGCGCGGCCCTGGTCGGCATCCCGCTCGGCAGCTTCGAGCAGGGCTACACCAACTCCGTGATCGCCATGAAGCCGGGCGACAGCAGCTACCGCTACGACAAGCACCACCTGGTGCCGTTCGGGGAATTCATCCCGCCCCTCTTCAAGTGGTTCACGCGGATGATGAACATCCCGCTGGGCGACTTCAACCGCGGCGACGTCGGCCAGCCCTCGTTCGACTGGCAGGGCGAGCGCCTGGCGCCCAACATCTGCTACGAAGACCTGTTCGGCGAGGAGCTGGGTGCGCGCTTTCGCGACGAGGCGCGCGCACCGACCATCTTCGTCAACCTCAGCAACAGCGGCTGGTTCGGCAACACGGTGGCGATCGACCAGCACTTGCAGATCAGCCGGATGCGGGCGCTGGAGTTCGCCCGGCCGATGATCCGGGCCACCAACACCGGTGCCACGGCGATCATCGACCGCGAAGGGCGTGTCACCCATGCGCTGCCGCGGTACACGCGCGGTGTGCTGCTGGGCGAAGTGCAGGGCGGCCGAACCATCACGCCGTATGCCTGGTGGGTCGCCCGGCTCGGGCTGTGGCCCCTCTGGGCCCTGTCGCTGGTCGTGGCCTGCCTGGCCTGGGCCCTGCGCCGACGCGAAGCCGCGCCCTACAATTGACGGTTCCGCGGGCCGCCGGCCCGCGCCCTGAATTCCGGGAGCCGGCACCGGTCGTCCCCAGCCCTATGCTCACATTCCAGCAAATCATCCTGAAGCTGCAGTCGTACTGGGACGACCAGGGTTGCGCGCTGCTGCAGCCGTACGACATGGAAGTCGGCGCGGGCACCTCGCACACCGCCACCTTCCTGCGCGCCATCGGCCCCGAGCCGTGGAAGGCCGCGTACGTGCAGCCCAGCCGCCGGCCCAAGGACGGCCGCTACGGCCAGAACCCGAACCGCCTGCAGCACTACTACCAGTACCAGGTGGTGCTGAAGCCGGCGCCGGCCAACATCCTGGAGCTGTACCTCGGCTCGCTGGAAGCGCTGGGTTTCGACCTGAAGCAGAACGACATCCGCTTCGTCGAGGACGACTGGGAGAACCCGACGCTGGGCGCCTGGGGCCTGGGCTGGGAAGTCTGGCTCAATGGCATGGAAGTCACCCAGTTCACCTACTTTCAGCAGGTGGGCGGCATCGAATGCAAGCCGATCACCGGCGAGATCACCTACGGCCTGGAGCGGCTGGCCATGTACCTGCAAGGGGTGGACAACGTCTACGACCTGAAGTGGACCGAGGGTCTCAGCTACGGCGACGTCTACCACCAGAACGAGGTCGAGCAGTCGACCTACAACTTCGAGCACAGCGACGCCGACTTCCTGTTCACCGCCTTCGGCGGCCACGAGAAGCAGGCCAAGTACCTGATGGAGCAGCAGCTGGCGTTGCCGGCCTACGAGCAGGTGCTGAAGGCGGCGCACACCTTCAACCTGCTGGACGCGCGCGGCGCGATCAGCGTGACCGAACGCGCGGCCTACATCGGCCGCATCCGCAACCTGGCGCGCAGCGTGGCCCAGAGTTACCTCGAAAGCCGCGAGCGGCTGGGCTTCCCGATGGCGCCGCGCGAGTGGGTGGCCGACTTGCAGAAGAAGGCGGCCTGAGGCGATGGCAACGAACAACCTGCTGGTCGAACTGTTTGTCGAAGAGCTGCCGCCGAAAGCGCTGCGCAAGCTGGGGGACTCCTTTGCCGGCGTGCTGCTGGAGCAGCTGAAGGCGCAGGGCCTGGCCACGGCCGAATCCAGGCTCACGGCCTTTGCCTCGCCGCGCCGCCTGGCCGCGCACATCACCGGTGTCGCCGGGCAGGGCGCGGACAAGGCGGTCTCCCAGAAGCTGATGCCGGTGAGCGTCGGCCTCGACGCCGCCGGCAATGCCACGCCGGCCCTGCTCAAGAAGCTGCAGGCGCTGGGCGCCGATGCCGCCGCGGTGACCGGCCTGAAGCGCGCCATGGACGGCAAGGCCGAAGCCCTGTTCCATGACAGCACGGTCAAGGGCGCGACGCTGGCCGAGGGCCTGCAGAGGGCACTGCTGGAAAGCCTGGCGAAGCTGCCGATTCCCAAGGTCATGACCTACCAGCTGCAAGACGGGTGGACCGACGTCAAGTTCGTGCGCCCGGCGCACGGCCTGGTCGCGCTGCATGGCAGCGAAGTCGTGCCCGTGCAGGCACTGGGCCTGCAGGCTGGCCGCAGTACGCAAGGCCATCGCTTCGAGGCGGCCAAGCCCACGGTGAGCCTGGCCAACGCCGACAGTTACGCCGCCACGCTGGCGAAAGACGGCGCGGTGATCGCCGGCTTCGCGGAGCGCCGCGCCGAGATCGTTCGTCAGCTGCAGGAAGCTGCAGTCCGCGTCGGCGGCGGCGTCAGGCCCATCGCCGACGAAGCGCTGCTGGACGAAGTGACGGGACTGGTCGAGCGCCCGAACGTTCTGGTCTGCGCCTTCGAGGCGGAATTCCTCGCGGTGCCGCAGGAGTGCCTGATCCTGACCATGAAGGCCAACCAGAAGTACTTCCCCCTGCTGGACGCCAGTGGCAAGCTGACCAACAAGTTCCTGGTGGTCAGCAACATCAGCCCGCAGGACGCCAGCGCGGTCATCGGCGGCAACGAGCGCGTGGTGCGCCCGCGGCTGGCCGACGCCAAGTTCTTCTTCGACCAGGACCGCAAGAAGACGCTGGAGTCGCGCGTCGCCGGCCTGGCCAAGGTGGTCTATCACAACAAGCTCGGCACCCAGGGCGAGCGCATCGAGCGCGTGCGCGCCATCGCCAGCGTGATCGGTGCCCGATTGGGCAGCGACCATCTGGCGCACCAGGCCGACCTGGCCGCGCGGCTGGCCAAGGCCGACCTGCTGACCGACATGGTGGGCGAGTTCCCCGAGCTGCAGGGCATCATGGGCGGCTACTACGCGCGCCATGACCAGCTGGGCGACGACGTGGCCTACGCGATCGAGGACCACTACCGCCCGCGCTTCGCCGGCGACGCCCTGCCGCGCAATGAAGTCGGCGTCGTGGTGGCGCTGGCCGACAAGCTCGAGACCCTGGCCGGGCTGTTCGCCATCGGCCAGCTGCCGACGGGCGACAAGGACCCGTTTGCCCTGCGCCGCCATGCCCTGGGCATCGTGCGCATGCTGATGGAAAAAGACCTGCCGCTGGCGCTGGGCGACCTGGTGGCCGAGGCGCTGGGCCTGTTCCCGCAGGCGCAGCCCGGCACCGCGGAGCAGCTGAGCGACTTCATCTACGAACGCCTCGCCGGAACGCTGCGCGAACAGGGCTACAGCGCGCAGGAAGTGGACGCCGTGCTGGCGCTGCGGCCGCAGCGCCTGGGCGACGTCGCCAAGCGCCTCGCCGCAGTCCGCGCGTTTGCCGCCCTGCCGGAAGCGCAGGCGCTGGCCGCGGCCAACAAGCGCATCGGCAACATCCTGAAGAAGGCGGAGCAGGCCGACGCCCATGTCAACGAAAGGCTCCTGAAGGAAGACGCTGAAAAGGCGCTCTACCAGGCGACGCAGAAGTTCGCGCCGGAAGCCCGCGCCCGCTTCGAAGCCGGCGACTACACGGGCTCGCTGCAGACCCTGGCTGCGCTGCGCGGCCCGGTCGACGCCTTCTTCGACGGCGTCATGGTGAATGCGGAGGAAGCGGACCTGCGGCTGAACCGCCTGGGCCTGCTGGCCACGCTGCACCAGGCGATGAACCGCGTCGCCGACCTCTCGCGCCTGGCGCAATAAGGAGGCAGCATGAAACTCGTCATCCTCGACCGCGACGGCACCATCAACGTCGACAGCGACGAGTTCATCAAGACGCCGGAGGAGTGGATTCCGCTGCCCGGCGCGCTGGAGGCGATCGCGAAGCTGAACCATGCCGGCTGGCACGTGGCCGTGGCCTCCAACCAGTCGGGCCTGGGCCGCGGCCTGTTCGACGTCGCCTCGCTCAACGCCATCCACGCCAAGATGCACAAGATGCTGGCCGCGGTTGGCGGCCGCATCGACGCGGTGTTCTATTGCCCGCACAGCCCGGACGAGGGCTGCGCCTGCCGCAAGCCGCGGCCCGGCCTGTTCGAGCAGATCGGCGAGCGCTTCGGCGTCGACCTCAAGGTTTCCCACGTGGTGGGCGACACGCCGCGCGACCTGCAGGCCGGCGCCGCGGTCGGCTGCCAGCCGCACCTGGTGCTGACCGGCAATGCCGCGGCCCTGCGCGGCCAGCCGCTGCCGCCCGACACCTATCCGCCCGACACCCTGGTGCACCAGGACCTGGCCGCCTTCGCCGACTGGCTGATCGCCCGCGCGCCGGCGCCGCGTCCCACCTGAGATACTCCGCGCCCATGCTATTTCTCCGCTCGCTCGTGCACGCGCTCTGGATGCTCGTGACCGTCGTCCCCTGGGGCCTCTGGATGGTGGTCTCATCGCTCTGGTCCAACGGCGAGCAGATGTACTGGAAGGCGGCGCGCTGGCTGCGCTGGCAGACGGACGCCCTGAGCATCCTGTGCGGCGTGCAGTACCGCGTCACCGGCCGGGAGAACCTGCCGGTGGGCAGGACGGCCCCGGCCATCCTGCTGGTGAAGCACCAGTCGACGCTGGAAACCTTCCTGATGCCCTCGCTGATGCCGCACCCGCTGGCCTACGTGTTCAAGCGCGAACTGATCTACATCCCCTTCTTCGGCTGGGCGATGGGCCGCATGGACATGATCCACATCGACCGCAGCCAGCGCACCCAGGCCTTCAACAAGGTGGTGGAGCAGGGCAAGCGGCTGCTGGCGCAGGGCATCTGGGTGATCATGTTCCCTGAGGGCACCCGCATCCCGCGCGGCCAGGCCGGCAACTACAAGTCCGGCGGCACGCGCCTGGCCATCGCCACCGGCGCGCCGGTGATCCCGATCGCCGTGACCTCGGCCAAGGTCTGGCCGCGCAAGGCCTTCATCAAGCGTCCCGGCATCGTCGACGTCTCGATCGGCAAGCCGATTCCCAGCGAGGGCCGCAGCGCCGATGAATTGATGCGCGAGGTCCAGGCCTGGATCGAAGCCGAAATGCACCGCCTGGATCCCGAGGCCTACGCCAAAGACCCCGTGCCGGCGTCGGAGCAGGTGTAACGCCCCCGGCAGATCGGGCTGCCGCCCTTAAAATCGCGGCCCATGCAGTCTCCGTTTCAGCTCCTTCTCGACCTGTTCGACGAGCCGAAACCCAAGCGACCGCCGGCGCCCCCCCGTCCCGCGCCGCAGCTTTCCCTGGTTGCCGCTCCGCCGGCCGAAACGCTGGAGCAGGTGTGCTCGCCCCAGGCCTTCCGCCATCCCGACGCGAATCGCGAAATGCGCCTGGGAGAAGTGCTGGTGGCCTACGAATTTCGCCGTGGCAAGCGCAAGAACATCGGCTTCGTGGTCGGCCCCGAGGGCCTGGTGGTCAGCGCCCCGCGCTGGGTGCCATTGGGCGAAGTCGACCAGGCGGTGCGGGCCAAGGCGAAATGGATCGTCAGCAAGCTGGAGGCCGCGCGCGAGCGCAAGGCGCGGCTGGAGGCGGCCCGCATCGAGTGGAAGGACGGCGCCACCTTCCCCTTCCTGGGCGAGACCGTGATCGTGGTGCTGGACCCGCGCCACGACTTCCGCGAAACCGGCGGCGTGCTCCACACCGACGGCGAGACCCTGCCCGGCGTGCCGCGCATGACGCTGCACATCGGCCTGTCGCAGAACGCGCTGCCGGCGCAGATCCGCGATGCCGTCCAGGCCTGGCTGATGCGGCAGGCCAAGCGCATCTTCACCGAACGGCTGCAACACTACGCGCCCCAGTTGCGCGTGCAGTGGCGCAAGCTGGTCCTGAGCAGCGCCGGCACGCTGTGGGGCACCGCGCACAGCGATGGCACCATCCGCCTGAACTGGCGGCTGGTGCATTTCCGCATGCCGGTGATCGACTACGTCGTGGCCCACGAGCTGAGCCACCTGCGGGTGATGGACCACAGCCCGCGCTTCTGGGAGACGGTGAAGTCGGTGGTGCCCAACTATCCCGAGCTGCGCGGCCAGCTGAAGGACGAGGCCATCCCGGCCTGGTGAAGCGCAGGCATGGTGGGGTCGCCTGCGGCGAACCCACCCTACGCGGCCGCCCTGGCAGGGTGGGTTTTGCGCAGCGAACCCCACCACCGGTGCGCCGATTGACGTTGACGTAAACGTCAGCTGTAATCGGCCCCAATGGTTTCCACCCCCGCCACCAGCTATTCGATCAGCGACCTCGCGCGCGAATTCGACCTGACCACCCGCGCCATCCGCTTCTACGAGGACATGGGCCTGCTGCAGCCCGAGCGCTCCGGCCCGGCCGGCCGCAACCGCGTCTACAGCTCGCGCGACCGCACCCGGCTCAAGCTCACCCTGCGGGCCAAGCGCCTCGGCCTGTCGCTGACCGAGGCCAAGGACATCATCGAGATGTACGACAGCCCGCGCGACACCGGTCCGCAGCTGCGCAAGTTCCTCACCATCCTGGCGGCGCACCGGCAGCAGCTGGAAGAGCAGATGGCGGAGCTGCAGGCCAACCTGGACGAAGTCCGCACCCACGAAAAGGAAGCCCGGGCCCTGCTGGCGCGCCTGGACAAGGCCAAGGCATAATTGACGTTTACGTAAACGTCAATTCCGCCACAGGGGGTTGAATGGGCACCGGCAAGCACCCAAGGAGACGACCATGCAACTCCCCGGCCTGAACTTCGGCCTTGGCGAAGACCTGGAGGCGCTCCGCGACGCGGTGCACGCCTTCGCCCAGAGCGAGATCGCCCCCCGCGCGGCGGAAATCGACCGCAGCGACCAGTTCCCGATGGACCTGTGGCGCAAGATGGGCGAGCTCGGCGTGCTGGGCATCACGGTGCCCGAGGAGTACGGCGGCGCCGGCATGGGCTACCTGGCCCACATGCTGGCGATGGAGGAGATCTCCCGCGCCTCGGCTTCGGTCGGCCTGTCCTACGGCGCCCACAGCAACCTGTGCGTCAACCAGATCAAGCGCAACGGCAACGAGGCGCAGAAGAAGAAGTACCTGCCCAAGCTGATCTCCGGCGAGCACGTGGGCGCGCTGGCGATGAGCGAGCCGGGCGCCGGCAGCGACGTCATCTCGATGAAGCTGAAGGCCGAGGACAAGGGCGGCTACTACCTGCTCAATGGCAAC
>JAQGMU010000470.1 GCA_028292195.1 Ramlibacter sp.
CCGCATGGCCAGGTCTTCCTCGGCGAAGTGGCGACTGGCGTGGTCCGCGAAGTTTTCCAGCGCCCGCGCCAGCTGCGCGTCTTCCACCTGCAGCAGCGCGTCCACGCAGGCGACGAACTCGCGGTGGGTGTCGTCCATGCTGTCGTGCCCCAACGCGTACTCGTCGCGCCAGGCGAAGGTCTCTGGCCGGCTCATAGCGCCTCCTGTTCCTGCGGCAGCAATTCGCGCCAATGGCGGCCGTCCACCACGCCATGGGTGCCCACCACCCGGCTCCAGTCGATGCCGCGCCCGATCCCCAGCGGGGCCAGGCCCTGCTCCACCGCGTCGGCGCAGGAGAGCAAGGCGCGGTAGAGCCGGCTGACGCCGATGTCGGACGCCGACAGGACTTCGTTGCTGCGGTCCCGCAACGGCCCGGCCGATACCGTGGCAGCCACGTCTTCCTCGATCAGCCCGGGCAGGCCACTCCAGCTGTTGCCGCTACGCATGGCCGCGCGGTCCTGCTGGAAGTTGTTGCGCGGGCCCGGACGGTCGGCCCGGCCCAGCGTTTCCTCGGTGATGCCGAAGGCGTCCAGCACTTCCGGCGTGAGGCCGATGAATTCCAGGTGCCGGCTGCGCAGCGGCTCTCGATTGAGCTCCCGCGCTTCGCTCCAGAAGACATGGATGAAGCTCGTCCGGGTGTCGCCCATGGGAACCACGAAGGTGGCGATGTCCCCGTTCGGGTTCAGCACCATGCAGGGCGCGACGAAGGCGGCCACGCGTCCCTCGGTGCGCGTGCCTTGCGCGTCGTCGACCTGGCGCAGCGCCGCGTAGTAGAAACCGAAGGGCGTGTCCTCCACTTCGAGGCTGGGCGCGAGGTTGCGCTGCATCGAACTCACCTTCCGCGCGAATTCGAGGTCTGCGGCCGAGTCGGTCTGGCGCAGCCCGTTCATGTGCAGCAGCCCGAGGTGCGAGGAATCGACCAGGCCCTCGATCACCTGCACGAAATTGCATTCCTCGACGTGCCGCGTCAGCAGCCGGTTGGCATCGGGCAGGTCCATCCACGGCCAGTGCGGGAACTCCGGCTCCCGCTCGCGCGGGCCGAGGTAGGCCCACAACATGCCGCCGGCTTCGCGCACGGGGAAGGTGCGGCCCTTGATGCGCTCCTTGAACTTCGGGTCCGCGACATTGGGCGTTTCCAGCACCGCGCCGTCCACCGCGAACTTCCAGCCGTGGTAGATGCAGCGCAGGCCATCGCCTTCGGCACGCGCCAGCCGCATCGATGCACCGCGGTGCAGGCAAGCCTCGGCATACAGGCCGGGCCGGCCGGCCGCGTCGCGCCAGGCGACGAAGCGCTCGCCGAGCAGCTCGACACCCTTTGGATCGGCGTCGGCTTCGACCTCGGCCGACAGCAGCACCGGCAGCCAGTAGCGGCGCAGGGCCCGGCCCATAGTCCGCCCGGGCCCGACCCGGCACAGGCGTTCGTTGGCTTGGGTGTTCAGCATGCGGGAACCTCGTTCAGTGGTAGACCGATCCGCCGTCGACGGCGAGGATCTGCCCGGAGATGAAGGACGCGTCGTCGCTGGCCAGGAATGCAACGGCACCCACGATGTCGGCCGGCCAGCCGTCCCGCGGAAGGGCGCGTGCAGCAATCGCCGCCTCGCGGTAGCTGGCCAGGAAATCCTTGTTCGCCAGGTTGCCTTCGCTGAGCGTGTAGCCCGGGGAAACCGCGTTGACGGTGATGAAGGCGGGACCGAGCTCGCGCGCCAGGGAACGCGTCATGGTCATCAAGGCGCCCTTGCTTGCCACGTAGTCCAGCATGAAGAGCGCGCCCTTGAAGGCGGTCCCCGAGGTGATGTTGACGATGCGGCCGGACTGCTGGCGCCGCATGTGTGGCGCGACGGCGCGGGCGCACAGGAAAGGGCCCATGGCATTGACGTCCTGCATGCGCCGCCATTCGGCCACCGGGATCTGCTCGAACGGCCGCAGCTGGATGCCGGCGGCGATGGCCGCGTTGTTGACCAGGATGTCGACCCGGCCGAATTCGGCGACCGTGCGCTCGACCATCGCCTGCACCGACTGCTCGTCGGCCACGTCGACCTTCACTGCGATGGCCCGGCCGCCGCTCTCCTGCACCGCACGAGCCTGCGGCGTGGCGTCGGCGATGTCCGCCAGCACCACTGCGGCGCCTTCGCCCGCCAGCCGCTGGGCGATCGCCAGGCCGATGCCGGTCTGCGCGCCGGTGACGATGGCCACCTTGTCCACGAATTTCATGCCCTGGCTTCCCATATGTTCAATGCCCCAGCCCCATCAGGGCGGCGATGCGGCTTTCGTCCTGCGCCAGCTCGCCCGAGCGGCCTTCGAAGACGACGCGGCCGCGGTCCATGACGATGCAGCGGTGCGACAGGTCGAGCGCGATGTCCACCCGCTGCTCCACCAGCAGCAGCGCCAGCGAGCCGGCCTGCACGATCTTGCGGATGCTTTGCACCAGGTGCTCCACGATGATGGGAGCCAGCCCTTCGAAGGGCTCGTCCATCAGCAGCACGCGCGGATTGCCGAGCAGGGCGCGGGCGATCGCCAGCATCTGCTGTTCGCCGCCGGAAAGCTGGTTGCCATGGCTCGCGAGCCGCTCGCCCAGGCGCGGGAACAGCTCCAGCACGCGCGGCGCCGTCCAGTCGCCCGGACGCGCCGCCACCTGCAGGTGCTCGGCCACCGTGAGGCTGGGAAAGACCTCGCGGCCCTGCGGCACGTAGCCCAGGCCGCGGCGCGCGCGCTCGTGCGTCGCCAGCAGCGCGATGTCGCCGCCCGCCAGCAGGATGCTGCCGCTGCGGCGCTGCGCGCGGCCGACGATCAACTCCAGCAAGGTGCTCTTGCCGACGCCGTTGCGGCCGACGATGGCGACGGTTTCGCCGGCGGCCACCTGCAGGTTCAGGTCCTCCACCACCAGGGTCGGGCCCCAGCCGCCGCACAGCTTTCGTGTTTCAAGCATAGGCCGCTGCTCCGTCGAAACGCTTCTTGCCGGCCATGCCCAGGTAGACGGCCTGCACTTGCGGGTGCGACATCACGTCCCTGGGCTTGCCGGACATCAACACGGCGCCGTTGACCAGCACCGCCACTTCGGAGGCGAAGCGCCGCACCATCTCCATGTCGTGTTCGATCATCAGCACTGCGATGTCCAGCGGCAGGGATTCGATCGCGCCGTGCAGCAGGTCGAGCTCGTTGCTCGGGATGCCTGCGGCCGGCTCGTCGAGCAACAGAACGCGCGGCTGCAGCGCCAGTGCGATCGCGATCTCCACCAGCCGCTGGCGGCCATAGGCGATCTCGGTCACCTTGCGGTGCATGTCGTCCTGCAGTTTCAGCTGCACGAGCAGCGCTTCGGTGCGCTGCAACAGGTCGCGCTGGCGCCCGGCCGGCCGCCAGAAGTCGAAGCCACGGCCTGCCGCCTGCGTGACGGCGATGAACACGTTCTCGAACACCGTCAGCTGGGCGAACAGGCTGGAGATCTGGAACGTGCGCACCAGGCCCTTGCGCGTGCGTACCGCGGCCGAGGCGCCCGTGACTTCCTCGCCGAACAGCCGCAGCTGGCCGGCGTCGGCCTTGAGCACGCCGGTCAGCAGGTTGACCAGCGTGGTCTTGCCGGCGCCATTGGGGCCGATCAGCGCCGTGCGGGTGCCGCTGGGCAGCGTCAGGCTGACGTCCTGCGTGACGTGCAGCGCGCCGAAGTGCTTGGACAGGCCGCTGGCCTGCAGCGCGGCGACTTGCGCCGTCATGCCCGCTCCCCGCGCCGCAGCCTGCGCGCCGCCGCCTGCAGGATGCCGAGCAGGCCCCCACGGCCGAACAGCACCACCGCGATCAGCAGCACGCCGATGATCAGCATCCAGTAGTAGGGATTCCATTGCGAGGAGAAGTGCTTGAGCAGCATGTACACGGGGGCGCCGATGAATGCGCCGTACAGGCTGCCGATGCCGCCCAGCACCAGCATCACCAGCACGTCGACCGAGGTGTCGAGCGCCAGCACGCCCAGGCCGACGAAGGCATTGGCCTGCGTGAACAGCGCGCCCGACATGCCGGCGACGGCGCCGCTGACCACGTAGGCCAGCGTCAGGTGGGGCAGCACGCGGTTGCCGATCAGGCGCATGCGCGCCGCGTTCTCGCGCACGCCCTGCAACATCACGCCGAACGGCGACGCAACGATCCGCTTCAGCAGCACGAACAGCACCGCCAGCCAGGCCAGGACGTACAGGTAGGCGGTGCTGCCGCCCAGGCCCCACTCGAAGGTGCCCAGGATGGGCGCGAACTGGATGCCGGCCAGGCCGTCGTCACCGCCGGTGATGCCGGTGGCCTTGTGCGCCGCCTCGAACACCAGGACGCCGAGCGCCAGCGTCACCATCAGCAGCGGCAGGCCGGTCAGGCGCAGCAGGAAGGGGCCGACCAGCGCGGCCAGCAACGCCGCCGCGACGCCGGCCACCAGCACGACGCTCACCGGCTCCGTCCAGCCGGCCAGGGCCAGCCAGCCGGCGGTGAAGGCGCCCAGCCCGAAGAAGGCGGCATGGCCGAAGGACAGCACGCCGGAGAAGCCGAGCAGCAGGTCGTACGAGAGCACGAGCAGCACCATCACCAGCACCGAGGTGCCGAAGGCAAGGTACTGCGGGAACAGGAAGTAGCAGGCCACGGCGGCGGCCAGCCAGGCGAACTCGCCGACGCGCCAGTGGTGGCGGTTCAAGATGGAATCGCGGGGCAACTGTGTCATGGCTTCAGGCCGTCCGGCGCCGGGCCAGCAGGCCGTCGGGTCGCCACACCATCAGGGCGATGAGCAGCAGGTAGATGAGGAAGCTGCCCGCCTGCGGGAACAGGTAGCGGCCGGCCGTCTCGACGATGCCCACGATCACCGCCACTGCGACCGAGGCCGTGACCTGGCCGTGGCCAGCCAGCGCGACGATGACCAGCACCAGCACGAGGTACTTCAGCGGCCACATCGGCTCGATCGGCAGCATGGGCGCGGCCAGGATGCCGCCCAGCGCGGCGAGCCCGCACCCCAGGGCGAAGGTGGCGGAGAACAGCAGCGGCACGTTCATGCCCATGGCCTGGGCCATGCCGCGGTTGTCGACGGCCGCCCGCAGGCGGGCACCGGTGCTGGTGCGCTCGAACACCCACCAGAGGGCGGCTATCACGACCAGGCAGATGGCCGCCGCGGCCACGCGGTAGGTCTCGAATTCGCGGATGCCGAGATCGATGTTGCCCTTCAGGTAGGAGGGCAGCTCCAGGCGCACGATGTTCGGTCCGAACACCATCGTCAGCAGCGCGATCACGACAAAGTTGACGCCGATGGTCACCAACACCTGGTCGAGGTCGCTGCGCTGGTACAGCCGGACGTACAGCAGCCGTTCCATCAGCACGCCAAAGGCCGCCACCGCCAGCACCGCCGCGGGCACCGCCACGGCGTAGGGCCAGCCCTGGTGCTGCATCAGGCTGATCGCCAGGTAGCCGCCGATGGCGGCGAAGGCACCGTGTGCAAGGTTGATGACGCGCATCAGGCCCATGGTCACGACCAGGCCCAGCGCGATCAGGCACAGGACCAGGCCGTACGAGAGCCCGTACAGCAGGATGAAGGCGGCAGCGGACACGACGGCCTTACTTGAGCGGTGTCGGCTTCACCTGTTCCCAGGTCTTGACGACCCTGTTGCGCTTGACGCCGTCGTCACCCTTCACCACTTCGCGCAGGTAGAAGTTCTGCACCAGTTCGCGGGTGACGGGGTCGACGGTGACGGGGCCGCGCGGGCTCTTCCACGAGTAACCCGGCAGCGACTTCACGGCCACCGTTCCGTCGAACGGCTTGCCGGCCTGGTCATTGAGCATCTTGTAGGCAAGGTGCATGGCGTCGAAGGCGCCGATGCTGAAGGAATTCGGCCGCGCCGTCGGGCCGACGTTCCTGGTCAGCCAGCCCGCGAAAGCGACGTTCTCCGCATTCTTCGCGTTGGCGTCGATGTAGATGATCGACTTGAAGCCGACGATGGAGTCGTCGAACAGCGGCAGGTCGCTGTCCTCCGCCTCGCCCTGGCCGAGGATCATGACTTTCTGCGTCAGACCGCGCGCGGCCAGCGCCTTGCTGAAACCCACCGAAGCAGCGCCCGGCGGCAGGAAGATTTCCAGCACGTCCGGGTTGGCGTTTGCGATGCGCTCGGCAAAGGGCGCGAAGTCCGCGGTGTTCAGCGGAATGCGAACGTTGCCGACCATCTGGCCGCCTTCGGCGCTGAACCTGGCCATGAAGGCCTCTTCAACCAGGTGACCGGGGCCGTAGTCGGCCACCGCGACATAGCCGCGGGACTTGCCGGCCTGGCGCGCGTAGGTCGCCGACAGTTCGGCCGGCTGGTTGATGGCCTGGCCCATGCGCACGAAATACGGGGACATCTTCATCAGCGCCGGCGTTGCCGCATTGACGATGAACAGCGGGACCTTGGCGGCGTTGGCCACCGGCGCGCTGGCCGCCACTTCGGGGCTGAGGTAGAAGCCGGCCAGCATGGACACCTTGTCTTTCACCACCAGTTCCTCGGCCAGGCGCTTCGCCAGGGTCGGGTCGGCGCCGGCACTGTCGCGGTAGATGACTTCCACCTTCCTGCCGCCGGCCTTGTCGCCGTACAGGGCCATGTAGGCATCCACGCCCTGGCGGAACGACTGGCCCGCCACCGCGAACGGCCCGGTGTAGGGGCCGACGAAACCGATCTTCACGGACTCCTGGGCGGAGGCGCCGCTGGATGCCGCCAGCAGGACGCCGGCGGCGGCGAGGCTGGTCAACAGCCGGGCAAAAAGCAGGGTCATCAAGGTCACCTTGGGAAGGAAGGGGTTTGCCGGAGGGATCCGCGGATGCGGCCTGGAACGCATTTCATCTTCCATGGAAGATAATCGCTAGCAAGCCGCATTCCTATCGGGAAAACCCGGATTCCTCTCTCAAGTTCCAACTACACCGCCGCCTGTCGAGCCATTAAGATAGGCGACGTCGAAGGAGATTGTGTTCTATGGAAGATCATCAACATGCGCGTGACCTGGCTGCGTCCGAAGGGCCGTCGGCCGGTAGCGGCGCAACCGTGGAGCATCCCCCGGGTCCCGGCCTGAGCGAGCTGATCACCTTGCAATGGCAGCGGGAGCGGGGTGACCTCGACCTGCAGAATTTCCTGCTGGCCATCTACTTCATGCGCCTCGGAACGCTGGTCGACCGCGCGTACGACCGCCACTGCCAGAAGGAATACGGCATCAACGGCGGCGACATGCGCCTGATGCTGGCGCTGCGGCGCAGCGGGCCGCCCTATGTGAAGCGGCCGACCGACCTGTTCCGGGCGCTGCTGGTGACTTCCGGCGCCATCACCAAGAAGGTCGACCGACTGGTGGAAGCGGGCTACGTGGAGCGCATGGCAGATCCGAGCCACAACGGGGGCTTCCTGGTGCACCTGACCCGCAAGGGCCTGCAGGTGGTGGAGCGGGCGATAGAGCACCTGGCCAACCACTCCGCGCTGGCGCCCGCCATGGCGCGGCTCTCAGCCGAGGAACGCAAGCGCGGGTCGGCCTTTGCGCTGCGGATCCTGTCGGCGCTGGAAAGCGAAGATGCGGCTGCGGAGGAAGAGGAGGAACCGCCGGCGCGGAAGGCTGCGACCGGGCGCAGGCGCTAGGACATCCGCACGGAAGACGGCCTTCCGCTCCCGGCCTCAGCGCGCCTTCGCCGCGCGCCCCGCCACCGCCGCATCCAGCAACGCCGCCGCCATCGCCTTCGCCGCGCCCGCGGCAGCCGCATTTCCATCCATCTGGGCCGACACCAGCGCGCCGTCGTACAGCATCACCAGTTGCTGCGCCAGCACGGTCACGTTGCGCGCCCCCGCTTCCTTCGCCAGCCGCGTGAACAGCTCGCGGATCCAGCCGCGGTAGCCGTCACAGACCTCGCGCGTCCGCTCGCCGCCCGGCAGCTCGGAATTCGCCATCAGGAAGGCGCAGCCGCGGAAACTCGGCGAGGCGAAGGTGTCGGCCAGGGCGTCGAAGATCGCCAGCAGCTGTTCCCGCGGCATCTTGTGCTGGGCGATCTTGGCTTCGATGCGCGTGCGGCGCGCCTGACCCTTGCCCTCGAGGTAGGCGCGCACCAGCTCCTCCTTGCTGCCGAAGGTGGCATAGAGCGAGGCCTTGGCGACGCCGGCTTGCGCCAGCACCCGGTCGATACCGACGTTGTTGATGCCTTCGCTGTAGAAGAGCTCGTCGGCCGCGGCCAGCAGGCGCTCGCGCACGGGCAGGCGGTCCGCCACCGGGGCGGATTGGGGCGCCGCCACGGTAGCGGTGCGGGGGGTGCTTGAAATTCTGCTGGCCATGGGCTTGACATTAACAGACAGGTCTGTATAGTGCAATAGACAGACCTGTCTGTTCACGGAAAGTTCCATGACGCGCACCTCCATCTCCCTGCCCGCCGCGACCGCCCCGGTCGCGCGTCCCGCCGGCTTCTACCTGCTGGCCTCCATCACCATCACTTTCCTGGCCGGCTCCAGCGCGCCGACGCCGCTGTACCCCGTCTACCAGGCGCTGTGGGGCTTTTCCGCCGCCACCGTCACCGCGGTGTTCTCTTCCTATGTCCTGGTGCTGCTGGCCGCCTTGCTGGTGTTCGGGCGCCTGAGCGACCACGTCGGCCGCAAGCCGGTGATCCTGGTCGCCATCCTGCTGCAGCTGGTGGCGATGGTCGTGTTTGCCGACGCGCGGGGCGTGAACGCGCTCTACGCGGGCCGCATCATCCAGGGCCTCGCCACCGGGGCGGCGCTGGCTGCGATCGGCGCCGGCATGCTGGACCTGGACCGCGCCAAGGGCACGATCGCGAACGCAGTCGCTCCGGCCGTCGGCACGGCCCTGGGCGGATTCGTGTCCGGCTTGCTGGTGCACTACCTGCCCGCGCCCACCCACCTGGTCTACGGCGTGCTGGCGGCCGTCTACCTGCTGCAGGGCCTGGGCATCGCGCTGATGCCGGAGCCGGGCCAGCGCCGCGCCGGCGCCTGGGCCTCGCTGCGGCCGCAGCTGGCCACGCCCGAGGGCGTCCGCGGCCCGCTGCGCACCGCCATTCCCATCCTGGTCGCGGGCTGGGCGCTGGCCGGCTTCTACGCCTCGCTCGGCCCCGGCCTCGTGCACCGCGCGTTCGGTGTCGACGCTTCGCTCGGCGGCGGCTTCGCCCTGTTCCTGCTGGCGGGCAGCGCCGGCATCGCGGTGCTGGTGTTGCGCGAGCTTTCGGCGCAGCGCTTGATGCAGGTCGGCGCCGCGGCGCTGGCCACCGGCATGGCCGGCGTGCTGTGGGCGCTGGCCACCCATTCGCCGGGCGTCTTCCTGGTGGCGGCAATCGTCGCGGGCGTCGGCTTCGGCACCGGCTTCCAGGGCGGCGTGCGCAGCGTGCTCGCCACGGCCACGGCGGCGGAACGTGCCGGCGTGCTGGCGGTCGTGTTCCTGGTCTCTTATGTCGCGATGGGCCTGCCCGCCCTGGTCGCCGGCTTCGTCGCCGTGCGCACCGGCAACCTTGCGGCCACCGGCCTGGGCTTCGGCGCGCTGGTGCTGGCGCTGGCCCTGTGCGCCTTGCGCGCCAGCACTTCCCCTGCCCCCACCCGCGCCATCGCGCGCATCCTCGAATGAACGGAACCGGATCATGAAACTCGCCAACGCCACCGTCTTCATCACCGGCGCCAATCGCGGCATCGGCCTGGCCTTCGCCCGCGCGGCGCTGGCCCGCGGCGCCCGCAAGGTCTACGCCGCCGCCCGCCACCCCGACAGCATCACGCTGGCCGGCGTGACACCGGTTCGACTGGACGTCAACAACCCCGAGGCCGTCGCGGCCGCCGCGCGCGCCAGTGGCGACGTCACGCTGTTGATCAACAACGCCGGCATCGCGCAGTTCGGCGGCTTCCTCGCGCCCGGGGCGCTGGAATCCGCGCGGGCCCAGATCGAGACCAACTTCTTCGGGCCGCTGCGCATGGCGCAGGCCTTCGCCCCGGTACTCGCGGCAAATGGCGGCGGCGCCATGCTGAACGTGCTGTCGGTGGCCAGCTGGATCAGCCGGCCGCAGCTGGCCGTGTACGCCGCCAGCAAGACCGCCGTCTGGGGCCTGACCAACGCACTGCGCAACGAGCTGCGGCCGCAGGGCACGCAGGTGCTGGGCCTGCACATGGGCTTCGTCGACACCGACCTCACGCACGGAATCGATGCGCCCAAGTCCTCGGCCGACGACATCGTGCGCGCCGCGTTCGATGCGCTGGAAGCCGGCGCGGAGGAAGTGCTGGCCGACGAGATCACGCGGCAGGTGAAACGGGGCTTGTCGGCCGAGCCCGGCGTCTACCTGGTCACTCCCAACGGGGACTGACACCTGGCCGGTGGTGCAGAATGATCGCCGCATGGAACAGATCGTCATCCTCGGCGCCGGCCACGCCGGCTTCCAGTGCGCCGCGGCTCTGCGGCAGCAGGGCTTCGCCGGCGCCATCGTGCTGGTCGGCAACGAGGGCGTGCTGCCTTACCAGCGGCCGCCGCTGTCCAAGGCCTACCTGGTGGGCAAGATGGCCGCGGCGGACCTGGCCTTCCGGCCCGAGCGCTTCTACGGCGACCAGCGCATAGCCCTGCGCGCCGGCCACGCGGAATCGATTGACCGCGCGCAACGCCAGGTCGTGCTGCGCGATGGCACGCTTGTTCCGTACGACCACCTCGTCCTCGCCACCGGCTCCCAGCCGCGCGCCCTGCCGCTGCCGGGGGCCGATCTGGCCGGCGTCTTTCCGCTGCAGACCCTGCAGGACGCCGACCGCCTGCGCGCGGCGCTGCAAGGCGCCGCCAACGCGGTGGTGATCGGGGCCGGCTTCATCGGCCTGGAGTTCGCCGCCTCGGCGCGCGCGCTGGGTGTGCCGGTGCAGGTGGTCGACATCGCGGACCGGCCGATGGCGCGGGTGCTGTCCGCCGAATGCGGCGCCGCGTTCACGCAGGAACACCAGGCGCAAGGCGCGACCTTGCTCTGGCAAACCGGCGTGCAGCGTCTCGAGGGCGAGGCGGGCCGCGTCACCGCCGTCCTCACTGCGGATGGCCGTCGCCTGCCGGCCGACGTGGTGCTGATCGGCATCGGCGCGGTGCCGCGCACGGCGCTGGCCGCGCAGGCGGGGCTGGAGGTGGAGAACGGCGTGGTGGTCGATGCCCACTTGCTGACGTCCGATCCGCACATCTCGGCCATCGGCGACATCGCGGCCTTTCCGCAGCCGGGAAGCGGCAAGCGCATCCGGCTCGAATCGGTGCAGAACGCGACCGACCAGGCTCGCGCCGTGGCCGCGCGGCTGACCGGCAAGCCCGCGGCCTACGAAGCCGTGCCGTGGTTCTGGAGCGACCAGGGCGCCTTGAAGCTGCAGATCGCGGGGCTGCGCAACGGCAGCGAGGAGCACGTGGTGCTGGGCGATCCAGCCACGCGCAATTTTTCGGTGCTGTGCATCGCTGACGGCGTGCTGCGCGCGGTAGAGACGGTGAACCGGCCGGGAGAGCACATGCTCGCTCGGAAGTTGCTGGCGAAGGGGGTGCGGGTGACGGCGGAGCAGGCGCGGGCTGCAGGATTCGAGCTGAAGACGCTGGCCGGGTGACTGTTCCCTGGCCGCACGGTGGGGTGCGCTGCCGCGCAACCCACCCTACGTTGAAGAAGGTGTAGGGTGGGTTCGCGAAGCGACCCCACCGTCCGTGTCGACTACCCAAACGCCTTCATGAACGCCAGCGGATTCACATGCTCGCGATTCAACACGATCTTGCCATCGCGCAACTTGAAGATGAAGACATAGCGCTGGTCGTACACCTTGCCGCTGGCGGCGACGATGCTGTGCGCGCTGGCTTCGACGATCAGGCAGTCCGGGTCGGCGGTCTGGTGGAGCTCGTGGATCCAGAACTGGTGCTCGCGCCGGCCCGGGATCGCCTTGTTGTAGTAGGAGAGGATCTTCTCCTTGCCCTTCCAGACCGGCTCGAAGCCCTCGATCTCGGGCGCGAAGGGAATCTCCTGCACGGCGTCGTCGGCCCACAGGTCGGCGAAGGCCTGCATGTCCTTGCGCATCAAGGTGGTGTAGAACGCCAGCACCGTGCGCTCGTTGGCGTTCCTGGGGACGACCTGTTCTGCCGGAGTCATGTTTCCACCTCGCCGCGTTCCACCAGCTGCTGCCGGATATCTTTCTTGACGATCTTCCCGTACCCCGACTTCGGCAGCGCGTCCCAGAAGAACACGTGATGCGGCCAGCGATAGCGGGCGCAGCGGCCTTCCAGGTGCGCCAGCAGCGCGTCGCGATCGAGCTGCATGCCCTCGCGCCGCACCACCACCGCCACGCCGACCTCGCCCCATTTGCGGTCCGGCACGCCCAGCACGGCGACCTCGGCCACGGCCGGATGCGTCAGCAGCACTTCCTCCACCTCGCGCGGATAGACGTTGGAGCCGCCGGAGATGTACATGTCCGACTCCCGGCCGGTGATGTACAGCAGCCCGCGCTCGTCGAGCTTGCCCAGGTCGCCGGTGTGGAACCAGCCGCCGCGCAGTGCCTTCTCGGTCGCTTCCGGATTCGCGTGGTAACCCGAGAACACGGCAGGCCCGCGCACGCAGATCTCGCCGACCTCGCCCGTGGCCACCGGCTTCAGGTCGGCGTCGAGGATGGCCACTTCCATGCCGGTGCGCGGCCGGCCGCAGGAGCCGATGTTGGCGTTGGGGTCGGCGTCGTCGGCCGAATGCATTTCCGTCGGCAGCACCGTGATGTTGCCGGTGACTTCGCCCAGGCCAAAGTACTGCACCAGCACCTTGCCCAGCTTCTGCAGCGCCAGCTTCTGGTCGGCCCGGTACATCGGCGCGCCGGCGTAGATCACGTAGCGCAGGCTCTTGTGGTCGTAGCGGTCCACGGCGGGATGCTCGACCAGGATCTTGACGATGGTGGGCACCGTGAACAGGTTGCTGATGCGGTGCTTCTCCACCGCCTGCCAGAAAGCCTCCGGGTCCAGCTTCTCGCTGGCCAGCAGCACGGTCGGCGCGCCGCGCGCCACGTTCACCAGCGCATGGATGCCGGCGCCGTGCGACAGCGGCGCCACCGCGATCGAGCAGTCCCGCTCGGTGGTGGCGGGCACCAGGTCGGCCAGGTGATTGGTGACGACGAAGGCCATCTGGCCGTGCGTCAGCACGCCGGCCTTGGGACGGCCGGTGGTGCCCGAGGTGTAGAAGAACCAGAGCGGGTCGTCGCAGCCCACCGTCTCGGGCTCGCCGGGGGCGCCGCGGTGCTCGCGCACCAGGTCCTCGTAGGAATGCTCGCCGGGGCGTGGCTGGCCGATGGCGACGACGTGCTTCAGCCCCGGCGTCGCGGCGCGCACGGCGTCGGTGTGGCCGGCGAAGACGTCTTCCACGATCATCGCGCTGGCGCCGCTGGAGGCGGCCAGGTAGGCGACCTCCGGCGGCGTGAGGCGAAAGTTGGTCGGCACCCAGACGCAGCCGAGGCGAAAGGCGACCCAGCAGCTTTCGAACATCTGCACGTTGTTGCGCGACTGCACGACGATGCGGTCGCCCTTGCGCAGGCCCAGCGCGCGCAAGGCGGCTGTCATCGCGGCCACCCGCTGCTCCATCTCGCCCCAGGTCCAGGTGCGGCCGCCCTCCTGGATCAGCGCCGGCCGATCGGGGAACAGGCGAGCCGTCTGCGTCAGCAGACTGCCCAGGTTCATCACCTGTGCAGCGTTCACACCGACTCCAGCACGCTCAGGTAGTTGGCGACCGAGGCACCGCCCATGTTGAAGACGGCGCCGACCCGCGCGTTGGCGATCTGCATGCCGCCGGCCTGGTCGGCCAGCTGCATCGCCGCCATCACGTGCTGCGAGACACCGGTGGCGCCTATCGGATGCCCCTTCGACTTCAGGCCGCCCGACGGGTTGACCGGCAGCTTGCCGCTCTTGGTGGTGACGCCATCGAGGATGACGCGCGCGCCCTTGCCGTGGTCCGCCAGGCCCATCGCCTCGTAGGTCAGCAGCTCGGCGACGGTGAAGCAGTCGTGCGTTTCCAGGAAGGCCAGGTCGTCCAGGTTCACATTGGCGTCGGCGAGGCCGCGTTGCCAGGCCATGGCCATGCCTTCGAACCTGGTCGGGTCGCGCTTCGACAGCGGCAGGAAATCGTTGACCTGCGTGCGCGAACGCCAGCGCACCGCCGGCACCTTCGCGCCGGGCAAAGGCTCGGTCGAGAGCACCAGCGCCGCCGCGCCATCGGAAACCAGCGAGCAGTCGGAGCGCTTCAGCGGCCCCGACACGAAGGGGTTCTTGTCCGAGGGATTGCGGCAGAAGTCGAAGCCCAGGTCGCGCTTCATGTGCGCGTACGGGTTGTGCATGCCGTTGCTGTGGTTCTTGGCGGCGATGGCGGCCAGGGCGTCCGACTGGTCGCCGAAGCGCTCGAAGTACTTGCCGGCGATGCCGCCGAAGATGCCGGCGAAGCCGGCCGGGTCGCTGCCCTCTTCCTTGACGTACGAGCACTTGATCAGCGTCGCCGCCACCTCCGGCGTGCTCAGGCCGTTCATGCGCTCCATGCCGATCACCAGCGTGCGCTTCATGCGGCCGGCCGCCATCGCATCCAGCGCCGCCCAGATCGCGGCGGAGCCGGTCGCGCAGGCGTTCTCGCAGCGCACCGCCGGCGTGTGGCGGAATTCAGGCATCGCCACCGCCGGCAGCGCCGCGGTGAAGTCCTGGTTGACGAAGCCGGCATTGAAGTGGCCGACGAAGATGCCGTCGATGTCCTTGGGCTCCAGGCCGGCGCTGGCCAGGGCCGGCTGCACCGCGTCGCGGATCAGCTGCTCCAGGTCCAGGTTGTCGAACTTGCCGAAGGGCGTGTGACCCCAGCCGACGATGTATGCATTGCTCATGGTGAACCTCGTGGGTTGAACAGGAAATCAGGGAACGATGACTTGCGCGAGCGGCACCCGGCCGTGGCGCTGGACCAGCGTCAGGGCGATCAGGCCAGTGGCCGCCGCCAGCACGCCGGTGGTCAGCGCCAGCACGGCGGCGCTGCCGCCGCGGTACATCACGCCCATCCAGGTGCCGCACAGGAAGGCCGCCGACGCAAAGATGAAACCGCCCAGCGCGGAGGCAGCGCCGGCCTGCAGCGGGAAGGGCGTGGCCATGCCGACGTGGCCGCAGGGCTGGTGGATGCCGTAGGCCAGCAGCATCAGCCACAGGCCCACCGTCAGCGTCACCGCGGTGTGGGCGTTGGCCAGTTGCGGCACGATGAAGACGGCGGCGGCCGCCAGCGAGAGAAAGCCGGCCCGCCGCACCGAGGTGACGATGCCATGGCGCGCGATCCAGCGCCGGCACAGGAAGGTGCCGGCCAGGTAGGCGACCGAGGCGCTGCCGATCACCAGGCCGAAGGTCAGGCGCGAAACGCCGTAGGTCTCGAGGTACAGGTAGGCCGAGCTGGAGAAGAAACCGAAGTTGGCGGCATAGCCGCAGGAATTGAGCAGCGTCCAGGAGCGGAACGCCGGGTTGCGCGCGATGCGGGCGTAGCCCGCGAACAGCGGGCGCAGCTGCAGGGCGGTCGGCTCCAGCGCGCGCGCGGTCTCCGGCACCCGCAGCAGCACCAGCGCCAGCCCGCCCAGTCCGAACAGCGCCATCGTCCAGAGCGTGGAGCGCCAGCCGAACGCTCCTACGAGCAAGGCGCCTACCACCGGGATGGCCATCGTCATGAAGGCCAGGCTCGACATCGCCATGCTCATCACGTGGGTGCCGCGCTGCTGTTCGTACAGGTCACGCACGATGGCCCGGCTGCAGACCATGCTGGCGGCGATGCCCAGGCCCTGCAGCACGCGCGCGGCGATCAGCACCTCGATGGCGGGCGCCAGCGCGCCCAGGCCGGCGCCGCCGGCGTACAGCAGGAAACCGGCCGCCAGCACGCGGCGGCGGCCGAAGCGGTCGGCCGCCGGTCCCCACAGCAGCTGGCTCAGGCCGAAACTGAACACCAGCACGGCCAGCGTCAGCTGCACCACGCTGACCGGGGCGGCGAACTCATTGCGGATGGCCGGCAGGGCCGTCAGGTACAGGTCGGTGCCCAAAGGCTGGGTCAGCGTGGCCAGCATGACCACGGCGATGACGAGTGCCGGCCCCATGGCCGCCCGCGGTTTCAAGACTCCAGCAGCTTGCGCTGGATGAGCCAGCCGCGGATCAGGGCCGTCGCTTCCTTCAGCAGCTCCGGCTGGCCGGCGTAGTAGTGGGTCGCGCCCTTGATCACCTTGAAGGTCTTGTCGGGCGAACCGGCCGCGTCGAACAGCATCTTCGGGTGGGTCTGCGGCGCGGCGTCGTCGGCGCTGTTCTCGATCACCAGCAGCGGCGCGCGGATGCGCTTCGCACCTTCGAGGCCATTGCCCCTGGAATCGTCCAGCGACCACTGCGACAGCCACGAGCGCAGCGTGCTGAAGCGGCCCAGGCCCACCGGGCCGGTGTTCACCGTCTCCGGCTTGCCCATGTAGCACCAGCCCGGCTTGCGATCGTTGGGGTCGAGCGTGGGGTCGAGGAAGCGCGGGTCGGCCAGGGTGCGGTGCACGATGAAGGGCCGCTCGACCTCGCCGGTGTTGCGGGCCTTCAGTTCAGCCAGCGTGGTTTTGGCCCAGGCCGTGATGCGGCGCATGCGCGCCAGCTGCGCGGCGCGGTAGCGGGCGATGTAGGCCTTGCCATAGGGCGGCTGGTTCGGGTTGCGCGGGTCGTAGATGTCGAGTTCGACGTCGCGGTCGTCCGGGTTCAGTTCGTCGCGCACCGAGGGATCGATGGCTTCGGCCAGCAGGTGGGCGCGCGAGAGATGCGCGGCCTGGTAGATGATGGCGTCGGCGGGGATCAGGCCGGCGCCCTTGACGTCGACCGGGTCGCCGGCCGGCGTGTGGGTGATGGTCGGGTCCTCGGCTTCGGCCTGGTAGCTCACGGCCAGCGCGCCGCCGCCGCTCCAGCCGACCAGCACCACGTGCTTGTAGCCCCAGACCTGTTTCGCGTGCTTGATGTAGGCGCCGAGGTCGAGGAACACCTTCTCCATGATCAGCGCCGTGTCGTTCTTGGCGTAGCGGCTGGCCGCGCAGAGCACGTGGGCGCCGGTGGCCGCCATCGCGCGCGGCACCGGCAGCAGCTGCAGCGTGGAGGCCGGGTGCATGAAGATCATCAGCGTGTCGGAGGGGTGGCCCTCGGGCCGGAAGCGGATCGCTTCCAGGTTCACGGCGCCCTGGTTGCCGGAGAAGCCGTAGGTTTCGGTGAAGGCGGCGCTTTCCTCGTACTGGAGGTGCACCCACTCGGACTGGACGTTGAAGGCTTGGGTCATGGGGCGACTGTACGGCGGCAGGAGGCAGGCGAATGTCCCCCCCGGGCGGTACCGGAGCGCCCTCACCCCAACCCTCTGCCGCAAGCGGGAGAGGGAGCAATACCCCCTGCAAGGGGACTGACGATTTCGCCGCCTGCGCCGACAGTCGCCGGACACGAGGAACCCCCATGCCCCAAACCACTTCCTGGCTCCAGCTCGAGAACAAGGTCTGCGTCGTCACCGGCGCGGCCGGCGGCATAGGCGCGGAGATCGCGCGCGAGTTCGCCGCCGTCGGCGCCCGCGTGGCGCTGCTGGACCGCGACGAGAAAGGCGCGGCCAAGATCGCCGCCGACATCGCCGAAACCGGCGGCCGCGCCATCGCGGTCGCCTGCGACATCACCGACAAGGCCAGCGTGGACCGCGCCGCCGCCACGGTGGAACGCGAACTCGGGCGCTGCGACGTGCTGGTGAACAACGCCGCCGCCATCTACGCCGCCGCCCTGATGGACATCGAGCTGGACAAATGGAACCAGCTGCTGGCCGTCAACGTCGGCGGCTTCCTGCTGTGCTCGCAGGCCTTCGGCCGGCAGATGATCGCCGGCGGCGGCGGCAGCATGGTCCACATCGCATCGATCGCGGGCCACGTGCCGCAGCCGTACAGCGGCCCTTACAGCGTCAGCAAGGCCGGCGTGAAGATGCTGTCCCGGCTGCTCGCCGTTGAACTGGGCGAGCACGGCATCCGCAGCAACGTCGTCAGTCCCGCCATGGTCCGCACGCCCATGAGCGAGGTGATCTACGCCAACCCCGAGGTGCTGAAGAAGCGCGAGCAGATCGTGCCGGCCGGCCGCGTCAGCGGTCCGCGCGACATCGCCGAAGTGGTGGTGTACCTGGCCAGCCCGCGCTCCGGCTACGTCAGCGGGCAGGACATATTGGTGGATGGAGGCCTGAGCACGGCCTGGCTGACGCTGATCCCGCGCCCGGGCTTCGAGAAGTCGGACGCGGAAAAGGCATGAGCATGAAGCGGCCGGGCGGTATGGTCGCCCTGGCCACCGTCCACTTCAGCAGCAGCGCGATGATGCGCGTCTGCGACCCGATGCTGCCGGCGCTGGCGCAGTCCTTCGGCGTCACCACCGGCCGCGCCGCGCTGACCATCTCGGCCTACGCCATCGCCTACGGCCTGCTGCAGCTGCTGTTCGGGCCGCTGGGCGACCGCTACGGCAAGCGGCGCGTGATCGGCTTCGCCGGCCTGGCCTGCGTGGTCGGCAATGTCCTTGCACTCGCGGCGATGAGCCTCGAAATGCTGGTGCTTGCGCGCTTCCTCGCCGGCGCCGCCGCGGCCGGCATCATCGCGCTGGTGCTGGCCTGGGTCGGCGACACCGTGCCCTATGAAGACCGGCAGGCGGTGCTGGCGCGCTTCCTCACGCTGTCGCTGGGCGGCATGATCGCCGGCCAGTGGGTTTCGGGCTTCCTCACCGAGCAGTTCGGCTGGCGCGCGGTGTTCGCGGTGCTGGCGCTGGTGTTCCTGGTCGGCGGCCTCGCGATCACGCTGCATCCGGAAGTCCGGCGCGAGCCGGCCCGGCCGCCCTCGGGCCAGGGCCATTTCCGCGACATCCTGCAAGTGCTCGCCGTGCCCTGGGCGCGCTGGATGCTGCTGGTGGTGCTGGTGGAGGGCGCGTTCGCCTTCAGCGGCCTCGCCTTCCTGCCGGCGTTCCTGGTGCGCGAGTTCGGCCTGGGGCTGTCCGCGGCGGCGGCCGTGGTGGCGCTGTACGGCATCGGCGGCTTCTTCTACGCGTTCGGGGTGCGGCGCATGGTGGCTTCGCTGGGCGAAGGCGGCATCGCCCTGGCCGGTGGCATCGGCATGGGACTGGCCTGGCTGCTGCTGGCGGTGGGCGGGCATTGGGCGCTGGCGCTGCCGGCCTGCCTGGTCGGCGGCCTGGGCTTCTACATGCTGCACGGCACGATGCAGACCCATGCGACGCAGATGGTGCCGGCGCTGCGCGGGACTTCGGTGAGCCTGTTCGCGATGGCGATGTTTGTCGGGATCTCCATCGGCGTCGCGGTGGCGTCGGCGGTGGTGGACCGGATCGGCTATCGGCCCGTGTTCCTGGCGTGCGGCGTCGCGCTGGCGGTGATCGGAGCGGCGTTTGCGTTCAGCCTGCGCGAACGCCGGGTCCCTGCGGCAGCCCAGCCTGCGAGGGAAGCCATTCCTCCAACGTGACCTCGAACGTCATGCAGATCGGATTCGACCCCGGCACGAACGGGCCGCCGTAGACGCGGCCCTCGGTGTCGGCAACCACCCCGGTGAGCGCGGCCCGCAGGCTGCCGTCGGCGCAGGGCCGTACTTCGCCGGCCAGGCTGACGATTTCCACCGCCGGCCCCTTCACTTCGAGATAGCGGCCGTCGGGGCGGCGCAGGCAGGCGTCGACCAGGCTGCCCAGCGCACCGCGCACGAAGGCATGCCGGAAGCCGTTGGCCAGGCACAGCTTCTCCACCCCGAGCACGAGATCCTCGTTGGGCGCGATGCGCGCGTAAGCCACCCGGCCCATGGTGCCGTTTTCGACGATGGTGGTTTCGTTCATGCGGACTCCGCCGGCTGCAGCAGGGAAATGTTGGTCTCGGGGTCGAAAGCCACGCGCAGCTCGAAGTCGTCGAGCGACGTGACCAGCACCGCGATCGGCTCGGCACCGACGATGGCCGCATGCGGAATGATGTGCCCGCCGCGGACCGCGCCGTCTTCGGTGCGGATCGCGGCATGGCAATGCACCAGCGGCCGGCCGGCCGCGTCCTTGCCGATCGTCGCGTTGCCGAACACCATGGTGCAGTGGCCGGCGGCGATGGGGGCGGTGTACGCGATCACGGCGCGGCCGGAAGGATCGGGCGGCGCCACGCAGTACTGCAGTTCGCTGAAGAAGCCGCCGAGGATGGTGGTGGAGGCGTGTGTTATGCCCATGGCGGCCAGCGGCCGCACCAGCGCCTCGAACAGGCTCAACCCCGGCTGCAGCGCGAGCCGCACGTGCCGCGCTTGCGCGCTCTGCCGGCTCTGGATGCGCACCGGGTTGAAGGCGCCCGGATGGATCAACGTCCGCGGACGCGGGAACTCGGAGGTGACTCGCGAGGCCATGGTGTGGTCTCCTGTTGGGGAAGTCCCTCGTGGGGTGTGTCCGCATCTTGGGGCAAGGCGGCGCGGCTGGCTGTGCCGCTGCGGGGGGACAAGGTCCGCATTCGTCATCCCCGCTGGGAGCCCTGGATTCCCGCCTTCGCCGGAATGACGGATGTCAGTCCGCGCGGCGAAGCAAGGAGCTATCCGCCTCCCCCGCAGCCCTTCGCGCGATCAAGTCCTCCGGCGCCACCAGCACCCCGATCGGGTTCCGCGCGAACGCCTCGCTCTTCATGAACGCATTGGTCGAGGCCGAATCGGGAAAGGTGTCCACCTGCATCTCGATCTCGTTGCCGTCCGGGTCGCGGTAGTAGAACGACAGCGTCGGCCCGTGGTTGATGCAGCGATAGGGCGACATGCCCTGCTCCTGCAGGTCGCGGTAGCCCTGCAGCAGGTCGCCCAGGTTCGCATAGGCAAATGCAGCGTGGTAGAAGCCCACCGTCACGCCCTGTGCCTTCGCCGCATACGGCTCCATCGCCACCAGCGCGATCCGATGG
>JAQGMU010000526.1 GCA_028292195.1 Ramlibacter sp.
CCTGAACCCCGGTTCAGGATGCGGTCCGGTGGCACTCGCAGACACCTACACCCGACGGGCTGCCCATGGCAGCCCGTCCCCTTTTGGGCTCCTGCGACAATCACGCTGCCGCCGCGCGCGGACCAACAAAAACGATGTCGCTGCTGCAACCCCAACTCATTCTCGAACTGCTCCTGATCGGTACCTGCACCGGCTTCCTGGCCGGCTTGCTGGGCATAGGCGGCGGCATGCTGATGGTGCCCTTCCTCACCATCATCCTCACCCACAAGGGCTACCCCGCCGACCTCACGGTGAAGATGGCGGTGGCGACCTCGCTTGCCACCATCTGCTTCACCTCGCTGTCGTCGGTGCGCGCGCACCAGAAGCGCGGCGCCGTGCTGTGGCCGGTGGTGAAGGTGCTGGCGCCCGGCATCCTGGTGGGCTCGCTGCTGGGGGCGCAGATCGCCGTGGCCTTGCCCGGCAAGCTGCTGGGGATCCTGTTCGCCCTGTTCGTCGCCTTCTCGGCGACGCAGATGTTCCTGGACCGCAAGCCGAAACCGAGCCGCACCCTGCCCGGCCGCGTCGCCACCTTCGGCGTCGGCGCGGTCATCGGCCTGCTGTCGTCGCTGGTCGGCGCCGGCGGCGCCTTCGTCTCGGTGCCGTTCATGACCTGGTGCAACATCAAGATCCACGACGCCGTCGGCACCTCGTCGGCGCTCGGTTTCCCGATCGCCTTGGCCGGCACCGTCGGCTACATCTACGCCGGCCAGGGCCTGCCGCAGATGCCGCCCGGCGCGGTCGGCTTCCTGTACCTGCCGGGGCTGGTGATCATCTCGCTGGCCAGCATGACGCTGGCGCCGCTGGGTGCCCGCACGGCGCACCGCATGGACATCCGGCCGCTGAAGAAGGTGTTCGCCGTCGTGCTGTACGGCCTGGCCGCGTACTTCCTCCTGCGCTGAGAACATCCGAAGGGGACCTACCATCGCACGCATCGCATTCATGGGGCAACAGGAATTCGGCAAGGCCGTCCTGGAAGCCTTCATCGCCCGCGGCGACACGATCGCCGGCGTCTTCTGCATTCCCGACAAGCCCGGCACCAAGCCGGATGCCCTGCGCGCGGACGCGCAAGCGCTGGGCCTGCAGGTCTTCACCTTCGCCAGCCTGCGCAGCGCGGAGGCCGCGGCGGCCATGCGCTCGCTGGACGCCGACCTGGGCATCATGGCCTACGTGCTGCAGTTCGCGCCGCAGGAGTTCGTGAACATCCCGCGTTTCGGCACCATCCAGTTCCACCCCTCGCTGTTGCCGCGGCACCGCGGGCCATCGTCCATCAGCTGGCCGATCGCCCTGGGCGCAAAGGAGACCGGCGTCACCGTCTTCCGGCCTACCGACGGCCTCGACGAAGGCCCGGTGGTGCTGCAGAAGTCGTGCGACATCGGCCCCGACGAGACGCTGGGCGAGCTCTACTTCAACAAGCTGTTCCCGCTGGGCGTGGCGGCGCTGCTGGAAGCGGCGGACATGGTGACGCAAGGCCGGCACGTGGAGCACCTGCAGGACGAGGCGCAGGCCACCTACGAAGGCTGGATGCACGAGGACGAATGCCGCATCCACTGGGCGAGCCCGCTGGAGCACGTGTACGACCTGATCCGCGCCTGCAACCCGGCGCCGGGCGCCTGGACCGAGCTGGCCGGCGTGAAGGTGCGCGTCTACGACTGCAGGAAACACGCGGTGGGGCACTTCGTGCCGGGCGGCCACAAGCCGGGCGACATCGCAGCCGTCACGGAACATTCGATCCTGGTCTGGTCGCAGGGCGGCGTGATCGAGATCCTCAAGCTGCGCCCTGAAGGCGGGGCCAAGACCGGCGCCGGCGAATTCGCCCGCCAGCGCGGCCTGGTCATTTCTTCCGGCGCGCTGGCCGCGCGGGGATTTCCAGCGCTTCGGTAACCAGCCGCGCCCCGTCGGCCAGCAGGAAGTCCTTGAACGCCTGCGCCACCGGCGGCAGGCGCTTGCTGCGCCTGTGCACCACGTACCAGTTCAGCATCAGGGGCATGCCCTGCACGTCGAGCACGGCGATGTTGCCCGAGCGCAGCTCGCGCGTGAACGTGTGCGCCGACAGGAAGCTCACGCCCATGCCCGCCATCACGGCCTGCTTGATGGTCTCGGTGCTCTTGATCTCCATCGCGATGTTCAGGCCGTCCATGTGCGCGCCGAACGCCTCCTGCATCGAGGTCCAGGTGTCGGAGCCCTTCTCGCGCACGATGAAGGGCTCGCGCGCGAGGCGCGCCATCGGGATGCGCTTGCGGCCGGCCAGCGGATGGTCCGGGGGCGCGACGACGACGTAGGGGTGCGGCGCGAACGGCTCGTTCACCGTGTCCAGGTCCAGCGGCGGCCGCACCATGATCGCCAGGTCGGTCTGGTTCTCGGCCAGTTGCGCGAGCAGTTCGCGCCGGTTGCAGACGCCGAAGTTCAGCGTGACGCCCGAGTGGCGGCCGGCAAACTCCACCAGCAGCCGCGGCAGGAAGTAGTCGCCGGCGCTGATCACCGCCACGTTCAGGCGGCCGCCGGAGACGCCCTTGAACTGGGCCATTGCCTCGTCGACCTCCTGGAACTGCTGGATGATGATGCGGCACGAGCGCAGCATCTCCTCGCCGGCGGCGGTGAGGTGGATGCGCTTGCCCAGCTGCTCGAACAGCGGCAACCCGGCGTGCTCCTCCAGCTTGGCCACCTGGGTGGAGACGGCCGGCTGCGTGAGGTGCAGCTCCTCGGCGGCGCGGGAAAAATTCAGGTGGCGGGCGACGGCCTCGAAGACCTTGAGCTGGCGCAGCGTGGCGTGGCGCATGGCGTGTGACCCATCATCGATAAGTTATGGATGGTATCAAAACCTTTAACTATCCATTATCGAACTTCCTGCCTACATTTCCCTCGAGCCCCAGCGAAAACGTGAACGCTTTCGCGATTCCACACCATCGAAGGAGACCCCCGTGTTGCACTCGCTGCATTCCCCCGCCGAAACCGATGCCGCCTCCGAGGCGCACCGCCACGCCTACAACGCCGCCTTCCACGAGCTGGAACTGAACTGGCACTGGGACCGGGCGACTTTCGCCGGCCTGCAGCGCTACGGCCGCGCCGGCGTGCGCTCGTACCTCGAGACCGAGCAGGCGCACCTGCTGCGCGCCTACACGGTGGAATTCCTGGTGGATGCGATCGAGGCCACCAAGGCCCGCTGCTACGCCGCCATCGCGCCCATCTCCTGCCTCGCGCCGGGCCCGCTGCGCGCAGCGCAGCTGGTCGCCTGAGGAGGCTCCCATGGCGCGGCACTGGGTACGTTTTTTCGAGGGCGGCACGATCCGCTTCGGCACGCTGGAAGGCCCGCGCGTCCGCGTGTGGCACGGCGACCTGTTCGACTTCCCGGAACGCGGCGACCGCACCGTGGCCCTGGCCGACGTGCGCCTGCTGACGCCGGTGCAGCCGACCAAGGTCATCGCGCTGTGGAACAACTTCCGCGCGCTCGGCGAGAAGCTGAACCTGGCGGTGCCGGCCGAACCCCTGTACCTGGTGAAGACGCCCAACTCCTACCTGGCGCCCGGCGGCATCATCCGCCACCCCGGCGGCGGCGCCAAGGTGGTGTTCGAGGGCGAACTGGGCATCGTCATCGGCCGAACCTCCAAGCAGGTAGCCGAGCCGGATGCGCTTGCGCACGTGCTGGGCTACACCTGCGCCAACGACGTGACCGTGGCCGACATCCTGAACCGCGATGCCTCGTTCGCGCAGTGGGTGCGGGCCAAGGGCTTCGACACCTTCTGCCCCTTCGGCCCCGCCGTCGCCACCGGGCTGGACCCGGCCAAGCTCGTCGTGCGCACGCTGCTCAATGGCGAGGTGCGGCAGGACTATCCCGTCAGCGACATGCGTTTTTCCGTTGCGCAACTGGTCAGCATGATTTCGCAGGACATGACCCTGAACCCCGGCGACATCATCCTGTGCGGCACCTCGGTCGGCGTCGGCTCGATGAAGCCGGGCAGCACCGTGGAAGTCGAGATCGCCGGCATCGGCAAGCTCAGCAACCGCTTCGAATGATTCGAAAACCTCCCAGGAGCAGCACTTGAAAATTGCAATCATCGGCGCCGGCGCCATCGGCGGCTACGTCGGCGCCCGGCTCGCGCTGGCGGGCGAGGACGTCACCTTCCTCGTGCGCGGAGCCAACCTGCAGGCCATACGCGCCAACGGCATGCGGCTGGTCATGAACGACGGCGCGGAGCAGGTGGCGCGCAACGTCCAGGCCACCGACGACTACGCGCAGGCCGGGCCGCAGGACCTGGTGATCCTGGCGACCAAGGCGCACCAGGTGGCCGCGGTGGCCGCCGACCTGCCCACGCTGTTCGGCCCGGAAACCGCCGTGGTGACCATGCAGAACGGCATCCCGTTCTGGTACTTCCACGGCGCCGGCGGCCCGCTGGAGGGCACCGCGGTGCGCAGCGTCGACGCCGAGGGGCAGCTGGCCAAGCTGATTCCGCCCGCCCGCGTGATCGGCTGCGTGGTCTATCCGGCCTCGGAGCTGATCGCGCCCGGCGTGGTGCGCCACATCGAAGGCGAGCGCTTCCCCTTGGGCGAGCTGGATGGCAGCAACAGCGCGCGCGTTGTCCGCATCGCCGAATGCTTCATCCGCGCCGGCTTCAAGGCACCGGTGCTGGACAACATCCGCGCGGAGATCTGGCTGAAACTCTGGGGCAACCTCACCTTCAATCCGATCAGCAGCCTGACGCATTCGACGCTGGTCGACATCTGCCAGTACTCGCCGTCGCGCGGGCTGGCCGCCAACATGATGCGCGAGGCGCAGCTGGTGGCCAACAAGCTGGGCATCGAATTCCGGGTGCCGCTGGACAAGCGCATCGCCGGCGCCGAGAAGGTGGGCAAGCACAAGACCTCCATGCTGCAGGACATCGAGGCCGGCCGCGAACCGGAGATCGATGCGCTGGTCGGCTCGGTGGCGGAGCTTGCGCGCCTGACCGAGACGCCGACGCCGCACATCGACACGGTCTATGCGCTGGTCAAGCTGCTGGCCAGGAGCATGGTGGACGGCGGAAACTCGCGCTTGCGGATGCAGCCGGCCTGAGGTGCTTCGCACGCGGCAAAAAGGCCTTGCCGGTCGCCCGGCAAGGCCTTTTTGCTTGGTCCTCGGAATGCGTCGCGAACCATGGTGGGGTTCGCTCTGCGAAACCCACCCTACGCCTCACCTTTCGTGGTTTCGTGGTGGTTCGCGGTTTCGTGGTTTCGTGGTTTCGTGGGTTCGTGGGTTCGTGGTTCGTGTTTTCGTAGGGTGGGTTGCCGCCAGGCACCCCACCGACCCCCGGTTCAAACCCCCAGCGCCGCCTTCGCGTTCTCCAGCGCCTGCCCGCCGCCATAGCTGCTCTGCAGCGCCAGCTCGCCGCCCAGCTTGACCCGGATCGCACAGTACTTGAACTCCGGGATCTTGGCGAACGGGTCCAGCGCCGCGTTGGTCACGCGGTTGATCGCCGCCTCGTAGTAGCAGAAGGGCACGAAGATCGCGCCGCGCGGCGAGCTGTCGTCGGCCCGCGCGTACAGCGTCACCGCCCCACGGCGCGACTCGATCGTGATCACCCCGCCCGGCTGCGCGCCGAGCGCGGCCAGGTCCAGCGGATGCACCAACGCCACCGGGTCCGGCTCCAGCGCATCGAGCACCGTGGCGCGGCGCGTCATGCTGCCGGTGTGCCAGTGTTCCAGCTGGCGGCCGGTGATCAGCACCAGCGGGTACTCCGCGTCCGGCCGTTCGGCGGCCGGAATGACGTCGGCGGGCACGAAGCGCGCCTTGCCGTCGGCTCGCGGGAAGTCGTCGATGAACACCACCGGGTCGCCGGGGTCGCCCTCGTTCGTGCACGGATAGGTGACGGCGTGCTCGCGGTCCAGCCGCTCCCAGGTGATGCCGCCGATGCTGGGCATGGTGCCGCGCATCTCGTCGAACACCGCGGACACGTGCTGGTAGTCCCACGGCAGGTCCAGCCGCCTGGCGATCTCCTGGATGATCCACAGGTCCTGCCGGGCGTCGCCGGGCGGGTTGACGGCCTGCCGGCCCATCTGCACCAGCCGGTCGGTGTTGGTGAAGGTGCCGGTCTTCTCCGGGAAGGCGCTCGCCGGCAGGATCACGTCGGCCAGGTAGCAGGTCTCGGTCAGGAAGATGTCCTGCACCACCAGGTGGTCCAGCGCGGCCAGGGCCTCGCGGGCGTGGTTGGCGTCGGGGTCCGACATCGCCGGGTTCTCGCCCATCACGTACATGCCGCGGATGTCGCCGTGCTTGATGGCGTGCATCACTTCCACGACCGTCAGGCCAGGCTGCGCGTCCAGCGTGCCGGCCGGCAGCTGCCAGGCCTGCTCGAAGCGCGCCCGGGTCTCGGGGTTGCCCACGTGCTGGTAGTCCGGATACATCATCGGGATCAGGCCCGCGTCGGACGCGCCCTGCACGTTGTTCTGGCCGCGCAGCGGATGCAGGCCGGTGCCGTCGCGGCCGATCTGGCCGGTCATCAGCGCCAGCGCGATCAGGCAGCGCGCGTTGTCGGTGCCGTGCACGT
>JAQGMU010000372.1 GCA_028292195.1 Ramlibacter sp.
GCGCCCTGCACGTTGTTCTGGCCGCGCAGCGGATGCAGGCCGGTGCCGTCGCGGCCGATCTGGCCGGTCATCAGCGCCAGCGCGATCAGGCAGCGCGCGTTGTCGGTGCCGTGCACGTGCTGCGATATGCCCATGCCCCACAGGATCATCGAGGCCTTCGACGTCGCGTACAGGCGCGCCGTGTAGCGGATGGTCTCGGCGTCTATGCCGCAGATGGGCGCCATCGCCTCGGGGCTGTAGCCCTCGACGTTCTTGCGCAGTTCCTCGTAGCCGCTGGTGCGGCTGGCAACGAACTCCGCGTCGACCAGGCCCTCTTCCACGATGACGTGCATCATCGCGTTGAGCAGCGCGACGTCGGTGTCCGGCTTGAACTGCAGGTAGCGGTGCGCGAAGCGCGACAGCTCGGAACGGCGCGGGTCCAGCACGACCAGCTTGGTGCCGTTGCGCGCCGCGTTCTTCATCCAGGTGGCGGCCACCGGATGGTTCACGGTCGGATTGGCGCCGATCAGGATCACCACTTCGGCCTTGGTCACGTCCATCACCGGGTTCGACACCGCGCCGGAGCCTATGCCTTCGAGCAGCGCCACCACCGACGAAGCGTGGCACAGGCGGGTGCAGTGGTCGACGTTGTTGCTGCCGAAGCCGGTGCGCACCAGCTTCTGGAACAGGTAGGCTTCCTCGTTGCTGCCCTTGGCCGAGCCGAAGCCGGCCAGCGACCTCTTGCCGAACTTGTCGCGGATCTTCTTCAGCCTGCCGCCGGCGAACTCCAGCGCTTCTTCCCAGGTCGCTTCGCGGAACACGTCCAGCACGCGGTCGGGATCCATCTGGAAGTCGCCCGTCTTGGGCACGCCGGCGCGCCGGATCAAGGGCTTGGTCAGCCGCTGCGGGTGGTGGGCGTAGTCGAAGCCGTAGCGGCCCTTGACGCACAGGCGGCCATGGTTGGCGGGGCCGTCTCGGCCCTCCACGAACATGATCTTGTCGTCCTTGACGTTGTAGGTCAGCTGGCAGCCGACGCCGCAATAGGGGCAGACCGAATCGACCTGCTTGTCCGGCACCGCCAGCGCCGCGCCGCGCGCCGGCATCAGCGCGCCGGTGGGGCAGGCCTGCACGCATTCGCCGCAGGCCACGCAGGTGGATGCGCCCATGGAGTCGTCCATGTCGAACACGATCTTCGTGCCGTCGCCGCGCAGCGCCAGGCCGATCACGTCGTTCATCTGCTCGTCGCGGCAGGCGCGCAGGCAGCGGGTGCACTGGATGCAGGCATCCATGTTGACGGCGATGGCGGGGTGCGACAGGTCCTGCGGCGGCTGCACGCGCGATTCGAAGCGCGGCCGGCCGACGCCGGCCTTGCGCGCCCACTGGTCCACCTCGTTGTCGCGGGTGTACGCCGTCTCCGGCATGTCGGCCAGCAGCAGTTCCAGCACCATCTTCTGCGAGGCGACGGCACGCTCGCTGTCGGTGGTGACCTTCATGCCGGCGGTCGGCGCGCGGCAGCAGGACGGCGCCAGCACGCGCTCGCCGGCGACCTCGACCACGCAGGCGCGGCAGTTGCCGGCCGTGTCCAGGCCGTCCTTGTAGCAAAGGCGCGGCACTTCGAGGCCCTCGCGATCGCAGACCTGCAGCAGCGTTTCGCCGGCGCGGGCGTCGACTTCGCGCCCGTTCAGGTGGAAGCGCACCACCGCTTCATCGAGCTGCGCGTGTTCCTGTCTCGTGATCGCATTCATGGACGTCGTTCCTCAGCGCAGCTCGTGCGGGAAATACTTGATGACGCAGTCCACCGGGTTCGGCGCCGCCTGGCCCAGGCCGCAGATGGAGGCGTCGCGCATCACCTGCGACAGCTCCCCCAGCAGCTGGGTATCCCACTTCGGCGTGGCGATCAGCATTCCGGCTTTCGCGGTGCCCACGCGGCAGGGGGTGCACTGGCCGCAGGATTCGTGGTGGAAGAAACCCATCAGGTTGCGCGCCGCGTCGGTCGCCGTGTCATGGTCGGACAGCACCATCACGGCGGCCGAGCCGATGAAGCAGCCGTAGGCTTGCAGCGTGTCGAAGTCCAGCGGGATGGCGTTCAGCGACGCCGGCAGGATGCCGCCGGAAGCGCCGCCCGGCAGGTAGGCATAGAAGGCGTGGCCGTCCAGCATGCCGCCGCAGTACTCGTCGATCAGCTCCTGGATGGTGATGCCGGCCGGGGCCAGCTTCATGCCCGGATTCCTCACCCGGCCGGAGACCGAGAAGGAGCGCAGGCCCTTGCGGCCGTTGCGGCCGTGGGAGGCGAACCACTCGCCGCCCTTTTCCAGGATCTCGCGCACCCAGTACAGCGTCTCGAAGTTGTGCTCCAGCGTCGGCCGGCCGAACAGGCCGACCTGCGCGACGTAGGGCGGGCGCAGCCGCGGCATGCCGCGCTTGCCCTCGATCGACTCGATCATGGCCGACTCTTCGCCGCAGATGTAGGCGCCGGCGCCGCGGCGCAGCTCGATCTCCGGCATTCCGGCCACCGGCGGCGCGGCGCGCAGTTTCGCCAGTTCGGCTTCCAGCAGCGCGCGGCAGCCGTGGTACTCGTCGCGCAGGTAGATGTAGATCTTCTCGATGCCGACCGCCCATGCTGCGATCAGCATGCCTTCCAGGAAGCGGTGCGGGTCGCGCTCCAGGTAGACCCGGTCCTTGAAGGTGCCGGGCTCGCCCTCGTCGAGGTTGACCGCCATCAGGCGCGGCCCGGCTTCGGCGCGGACGATGCGCCACTTGCGCCCGGCCGGGAAGCCGGCGCCGCCCAGGCCGCGCAGGCCGGAGCTTTCCATCGTCTTGATCACGTCCTCGACGGCGATCTCGCCCCTGACGCAGCGGCCGAGGAGCGCATAGCCGCCGTCCCCGGCGTACTGCGCCAGGGCTACGTATTGCTCGGGCGCGTGCCTGGTCGCACCCGCCTGCACCGTCTTCACCACGGCCTCGCAGGTGGCGTGGGGCACGGGGTTCTGGCCGACCACCGCCACCGGCGCCTGCTCGCAGCGGCCGACGCAGGGCGCGGCCAGCACGCGCACGTCGCGGCCCAGCAGCGCCGGCAGCTTCGCCAGCAGTTCCTTCGCGCCGGCGATGTCGCACGACAGGCTCTCGCAAACCCGCACGGTCAGCGCGGCCGGCGCGGCCTCGCCTTCCTTCACCACGTCGAAGTGGTGGTAGAAGCTGGCGACTTCGTAGACCTCGGTCTGCGCCATCCGCATCTCCTGCGCCAGGGCGGCGAGGTGCGACGCCGGCAGCTGGCCCAGGTGGTCCTGGATCTTGTGCAGGTGCTCGATCAGCAGGTCGCGATCGCGCGGCGCATCGCCCAGCAGGCGCTGCACCTCGGCCAGCGCCTGCGGGTCGACGCGGCGGCCCTTGGGCGCCTCGCGCTTGCGCTGCCGCGACACTTCCTGGACGACCGCGATGGGGATGACGGGATGGTTCATGGTCCTTCTTGGCTGCGCGTCAAAGCACGCCCTGGCTGCGCAGGCGCTCGATGTCGCCGGCTGCGTATCCCAGCTGTGTCAACACTTCGTCGGTGTGCTCGCCCAGCAGCGGCGAGCGCGTCACCTCGGTCGGGCTGTCGGACAGCTTGATCGGGTTGCCCACCGTCAGGTACTTGCCGCGGGTGGGATGGTCGACTTCCACCACCGCGCCGCTGGCGCGCAGCGACGGGTCGTGCGCCAGTTCCTTCATCGACAGGATCGGGCCGCAGGGGATGTCCAGCTTGTTCAGGATGTCCATGGCCTCGATCTTGTCCTTGGTCATGGTCCACTGCTCGATGCGGCGGAAGATCGGCTTCAGGTGCAGCAGGCGCGCCTGCGGCGTCGCATAGGCCTCGTCCTCGATCCATTCGGGCTCGCCGATCACCGTGCAGATCGCCGGCCACACGGCCGCCTGCGTGATGAAGTAGATGTAGGCATTGGGGTCGGTCTCCCAGCCCTTGCACTTCAGGATCGACCCCGGCTGGCCGCCGCCGGAAGCATTGCCGGAGCGCGGCACCGCATCGCCGAACTTGCCGTCCGGGTACTGCGGGTATTCGTGCAGGGTGTGGGTGCGCTCCAGGCGCTGCTGGTCGCGCAGCTTCACGCGGCACAGGTTCAGCACGGCGTCCTGCATGGGCGCCAGCACCTTCTGCCCGCGGCCGGTCTGGCTGCGCTGGTAGAGCGCGGTGACGATGCCCAGCGCCAGGTGCAGGCCGGTGCCGCTGTCGCCGATCTGGGCGCCGGTCACCATCGGCAGGCCGTCCTCCCAGCCGGTGGTGGAGGCGGCGCCGCCGGCGCACTGGGCCACGTTCTCGTAGACCTTGCAGTCCTCGTAGGGGCCGGGGCCGAAACCCTTGACCGACGCCAGGATCATGCGCGGGTTGGTCTTCTGGATGTGCTCCCAGGTGACGCCCATGCGGTCCAGCGCGCCGGGCGCGAAATTCTCGACCAGCACGTCGCAATGGCGGATCAGCGCATCCAGCACCTCGCGGCCGCCCGCGGTCTTGGTGTTGAGCGTGATCGAGCGCTTGTTGTGGTTCAGCATGGTGAAATACAGGCTGTCCACGTTGGGAATGTCGCGCAGCTGGCCGCGCGTCGCGTCGCCCTCGCCCGATCGTTCCACCTTGATCACGTCGGCGCCGAACCAGGCCAGCAGCTGCGTGCAGGTCGGTCCGGACTGGACATGGGTGAAGTCGAGGATGCGAACCCCTGCTAGCGCTTTGGTCATGGTGTTCCCGGTAGTTGGGCCGGTCTGGAGACGGTTGTGAGGCAGCCGGGCCGCCTGGCCCGCTTGCGGTGTCCCCCGATTATCGAACGCGCGGGCGGCGCCTCAGGGCGGCGCCGCGGCACTGCCGGCGCGAACCTGCATTTCCAGCTCCGCCAGCCGCTTGCGCAGGTTGCGGTCCTCGGTGAAGCGCGCGGTCTCGTCCCGCACGACGGACACGATGGCCGACACCTCGCCGCCGGCCCCGCGCAGCAGGGCCACGGTGAAGGCGATCGACAGCGACCGTCCGTCCTTGTGCAGCGCCGGCACCCGCAGCACGTCGTTGCCGTAGCGCGTGATCCCGGTCTCCATGGTCTTGTTGTAGCCGTCCCAGTGGCGCTGGCGCTGGCGCTCGGGGATGATCAGGTCCAGCGACCGGCCCATCGCCTCGGCTTCGCTGAAGCCGAAGATCCGGGTGGCCGCGGGGGTCCACAGGATGATGGAACCCTGGGGGTCGCAGACGACGAAGGCATCGCCGACCGCCTCGACCATCTGCCTGAAATCAACCACGCCTTGCATCTTCGTTCCTTGGACGGTGGCCGCCCGCGGCGCTGGCCGCGGTCGGCCGCTGCGGCTCAGACCACCTTCATCGCATGCATCGTCGAGACCTGGTCCTTGCTGTAGCCCAGCTCCTTGAGGATCTCGTCGGTGTGCTGGCCCAGCAGCGGGGAGGCGGTGACTTCCGGCGTGAGGTCGGAGAACTTGATCGGCGAACCGACGGTGAAGTAGCTGCCGCGCACGGGGTGCGGCACTTCGACGATGGAGCCGCTCTTGCGCAGCGACTCGTCGTTCAGCAGTTCCTTCATCGACAGCACGGGGGCGCAGGGGATGTCGAACTTGCGCAGGATGTCGACCGCCTGGTACTTGGTCTTGTCCTTCAGCCAGTCCTCGATCGTGCCGAAGATGTTCATGATGTGCGGCTGGCGGGCCTTGGCGGTGGTGTACGCCGGGTCCGTCTTCCATTCCGGCTTGCCGATCGCGTCGCAGATCGGTTCCCAGGCGTGGCCCTGCACCGTGAAATAGATGTAGGCGTTGGGATCGGTCTCATGACCCTTGCACTTCAGGATCCAGCCCGGCTGGCCGCCGCCGCCGGCGTTGCCGCCGCGGGGCACCACGTCGCCGAACTTCTCGTGCGGGTACTGGGGATACTCTTCCAGGTAGCCCAGGCGGTCCAGGCGCTGCTGGTCGCGCATCTTCACGCGGCACAGGTTCAGCACGGCGTCCTGCATGGAGACCGCGACCTTCTGGCCCTTGCCGGTCTGCTGGCGGCCGATGTAGGCCGTCAGGATGCCGATGGCCAGGTGCATGCCGGTGTTGCTGTCGCCCAGGGCGGCGGCGGAGATGGTGGGCTCGGAGTGCTCGCCCTTCCACCAGCCGGTGGTGGAGGCGGCGCCGCCGGCGCACTGCGCCACGTTCTCGTAGACCTTCAGGTCTTCGTAGTGGTGGCCGTCGCTGAAGCCCTTGACCGAGGCCAGGATCATCTTCGGGTTCAGCTGCTGGATGTAGTCCCAGCTGAAGCCCATGCGGTCCATGGCGCCCGGGCCGAAGTTCTCGACCAGCACGTCGCTTTCGCGGATCAGCTTTTCCAGCACTTCCTTGCCGGCCGGGGTCTTGGTGTCCAGCGTGAGGCCGCGCTTGTTGCTGTTCAGCATGGTGAAGTACAGCGCGTCGGCCTCGGGGATGTCGCGCAACTGGTTGCGCGTCACGTCGCCGGAGCCGGGACGTTCCACCTTGATCACGTCGGCGCCGAACCAGGCGAGCATCTGCGTGCAGGCGGGACCGGCTTGCACGTGCGTGAAGTCGATGATCTTGATTCCGTTGAGGGGCTTGTTGCTCATGATGGCTCCTTGGTGATTCGGTTGCTGGCGGTGATCAGGCCGCGGCCTTCTTGGCGGCGGTCGGGTTGAGGCTGGTGATGCGGCCGCTTTCGGTGCCCGCGGTCTCGTCGATGATGGCGTTGATGAGGGTCGGCCTGCCCGAGCTCACCGCCTCGTCCAGGGCCTTCTTCAGTTCGGCCGGGGTGCTGGCGCGCACGCCGACGCCGCCGAAAGCCTGCATCAGCATTTCGTACTTCGCGTCCTTGACGAACACCGTCGGGGCGACTTCGCTGCCGCCGCTCAGGTTCTTGTCGGTGCCCTTGTAGATGCCGTTGTTGTTGAAGACGACCACGCAGACCGGCAGGTCGTAGCGGCAGATCGTCTCGACTTCCATGCCGCTGAAGCCGAAGGCGCTGTCGCCCTCGATCGCGATCACCGGCTTGCCGGTGACGACGGCGGCGGCCACGGCGAAGCCCATGCCGATGCCCATGATCCCCCAGGTGCCGACGTCGAGGCGCTTGCGCGGCTCATACATGTCGACGATGGAGCGGGCGAAGTCCAGCGTGTTGGCGCCCTCGTTCACCACGATGGCATCCGGGCGCTCCTTCACCGCTTCGCGGATCACGTTCAGGGCGCTGTGGAAGTTCATCACCGGCGGGTTCTTGCCGAGCGTCTCCGCCATCTTGGTCAGGTTCTTGTCCTTGCGGTCGGAGATGGCGCCGGTCCAGTCCGCCGGCGGCTTGCTCCAGCTGGAGCCGATGGCGGAGTTCAGCGCGGTCATCACCGAGCCGATGTCGCCCACCAGCGGCGCGGCGATGGCCACGTTGCTGTCCATCTCGGTGGGCGAGATGTCGACCTGGATGAACTGCTGCTTGCCGCCCGACTTGGCGTCGTTGGCGCCCCAGGTCTTGCCCTTGCCGTGCGACAGCAGCCAGTTCAGGCGGGCGCCCACCAGCATCACCACGTCGGCTTCGGCCAGCACGTAGGAGCGGGCGGCGGAGGCCGACTGGTTGTGGTTGTCGGGCAGCAGGCCCTTGGCCATGGACATCGGCAGGTAGGGGATGCCGGTCTTCTCGACGAAGGCGCGGATCTGTTCGTCGGCCTGCGCGTAGGCAGCGCCCTTGCCCAGGATCACCAGCGGCTTCCTGGCGCCCTTGAGCAGGTCGACGGCGCGCTTGACGGCGTCGGCGCCGGGGATCTGCCTGGGGGCCGGGTCGACCACCTTGATCAGGGACTTCCGGCCCGCTTCGGCGTCCATCGCCTGCGCGAACACTTTGGCCGGCAGGTCCAGGTAGACGCCGCCGGGGCGGCCGGACAGCGCGGCGCGGATGGCGCGCGCGATGCCCACGCCGATGTCCTCGGCGTGCAGCACGCGGAAGGCGGCCTTGCACAGGGGCTTGGCGATGGCCAGCTGGT
>JAQGMU010000556.1 GCA_028292195.1 Ramlibacter sp.
ACCCCGACCCTCCCCCAGAGGGGGAGGGAGGAAGGCCTTCAGACCACCGAACTGCTGCTCCGCTTCCCGCGCGAAAGGTCCACGCCCAGCTGCTTCAACTTCCGATAAAGGTGGGTGCGCTCCAGCCCGGTCTTCTCCGCCACGCGGGTCATCGAGCCGCCTTCCCTGGCCAGGTGGTACTCGAAGTAGCACTTCTCGAATTCGTCGCGGGCATCGCGCAACGGCTTGTCCAATTCGAACATTTGCCGCGGCTGGGGGCCCATCTCCACCACGGGGGGGATGGTCTGGCCGCCGGTCATGGCGGCTTCGACGGTCAGTTCCACCGCCGGCATCATCGGCACCACGCCGGCCATGCCCGGCTTGCGCGGCGCCGCCGACGCGGCCGCGCCGCCGTTGCGCGACAGGCCGGTTTCCACCGCCTTCAGCAGCTTCTGCATGGTGATGGGCTTTTCGAGGAACGACTGGGCGCCGATCTTGGTGGCCTCCACCGCCGTCTCGATGGTGGCATGGCCACTCATCATGACTACCGGCATCGTGAGCAGGCCGGTGGTGGCCCACTCCTTCAGCAGGGTGACGCCGTCGGTGTCCGGCATCCAGATATCCAGCAGCACCAGGTCGGGCCGCATGCGCAGGCGCGCGGCTCGGGCTTGGGCCGCGTTTTCCGCAAGTTCTACGGTGTGGCCCTCGTCGTTGAGGATTTCGGACAACAGGTCCCGGATTCCCAGTTCGTCGTCCACCACAAGAATGTTTGCCATCAGGTCTCTATCAGGGCGTTGCTAACTCGCAACTCCAAATGATAACGAGACTTGGGCCCCGTGGACCACACCTTGGTCCGTTCTGTTCTTAAGATCGATGCGGGCGCCATGCTCATCCGCGATTTTTTTCACGACTGCGAGGCCAAGACCCGTCCCCTTGGGCTTGGTGGTCACGTAAGGCTCGAAGGCTCGTTTCAGGATGTGTTCCGGAAAACCGTGCCCGCTGTCCTGGACTATCAGGCGCACACGCTTCGCCGGTTCGTTCCATTGCGTCCGCACCACCACCTCGCCGCCGCCCCGCCCTTCGGTCGCATCCTGGGCGTTCTGCAGCAGGTTGTGGATCACCTGGCGCAACTGCTGGGCGTCGGCCAGGATCTTCGGGGCGACCGGGGCCAGTTCCATCCGCACCGGCACCTGCGCGGCGCCGCGGCTGGCGTCGCCCTCGCGCGCATAGAGGGCCAGCACGTCGGCCACCAGGGCGTTCAGGTCCACCGGCTTCAGCTCCGCGGCCGGCAACCGGGCGTAGTCACGGAATTCGTTCACCAGCCGCTTCATCGACTCGACCTGGTCGACGATGGTATGGACCGATTTCGTCACGATGGCCTGCTCGGTGGCCTGCAGCTTGCCGGCCAGCTTCATCTCCAGCCGCTCGGCGGACAGCTGGATGGGGGTCAGCGGGTTCTTGATCTCGTGCGCCAGCCGGCGCGCCACCTCGCCCCAGGCCTGGGCCCGCTGCGCCGAGACGATTTCAGAGATGTCGTCGAATACCAACAGGCGTGAGCCACCCGGCATCTCGGCGCCGCGCGCCACCAGGGTCACGATGTTGGCATGCGACTCGCCGGCATGTGCCGTGTTCAGCTCGAACGACTGTTGCCAATGGTCCACGCCCTGCTGCGTGCGCTCGTTGAGGAAGTCGTCGAAGCGCTGCTGCACCGCCGCGCCGAAGGCTTCCAGCCCCTCGATGCCGGCCAGCGGCTTGCCTTGGTACGTCTCCAGCGGCGCCCGCAGGATGCGCGTCGCGCCGGGGTTGGAGGTCTGGATGTGGCCCTGCGCATCGAGCACGATCACGCCGGCGGTCAGGTTGTCCAGGATGGTCTGCAGGTTGGCGCGGGCCGCACTGACCTGCTCCATGCTCTTTTCGACCGCGCCACGGGCATCGGCCAGTTGCTGCGTCATGTCGGCGAAGGCGCGGGTCAGCCCGCCCAGTTCGTCCTTCCCCTGCAACGCCGGCTTGGGCGACAGGTCGCCGGCCGCCACCTCGCTCACGCCGGCGGCCAGCAGCAGCAGCGGGCGCGCCAGCTGGTTGCCCAGCAGGATGGCCAGCAGCACCGCGCCGAACACGGCCAGGAACAGGCTCAGGGTCAGCGTGCCTATGTACATGCGGCGCAAGCCCCCGCGCGCCAGCGCCCGCTCCTGGTATTCGCGGTTGGCCTCCTGCACCGCGAGCAGGTTGGTCACCAGTGTCGGCGGAATCACGATGGTGGCCTGCAGGAAGCGCGGCTCCGCCAGCAAGCCCAGGCCCGGTTGCGGCACCACCGCCAGGGCCTTGATGCGGGAGTTGTTGATGGCCGTCTGCGGGTCGTCCAGCCCTTCGATCACCGTCAGCATGCGCTGGCTGCGGGTGGTGCGCAGCTGTTGCGGCGTCGGCCGCTCGGGCCGCAGCTGGAAGCGCGACTGGCCGGCGCTGGCAATCAGCTGGCCGCTGCCGGTCCACAGCACGACGTCGATGGCCCCGAGCTGGTCGCGCAGCCGCTCCAGCACCAGGCCGGCCGACGTGTCCGGCGTTTCCGCCAGCTGGTTGCCGGCGCCGCGCGTCTTGTTGCCGAAGTCGTTGGACAGGGTGTCGAGCGTGGCCCGGCCGAGGTTCAGGCCGGCGTCGAGCGCGCCCTCCACCTTGACGTCGAACCAGGTTTCGATCGAACGCGAAACGAACTGGTAGGAAACGACGTAGATCAGCACGCCGGGCGCCAGGCCCACCAGCGCGAAGATGGCGGCCAGCTTCACCAGCAGCCGGCTGCCGAACTTGCCGCGCCGCAGGCGCCCGGCCAGCCGCACGAACACCCACAGGATGACGGCCAGCAGCGCGCCGGCCACCACCATGTTCAGCGCGAACAGGCGGCCGTAGTTGCGCTCGTACAGCTCGCGGTTGTTGGTGGCTTGCGTCAGCAGGAACATCAGCACGATGCCGATGGCCACCACCACCGTCACCGCCACCGCGAATGCCCAGCGCCAGGCGCGGGTGCCCTGCACCAGCTTGCGCGGCGGGCCTTCGGGCGGGCGCTGCGGGTTCATCGGGGGTGGTCCAGCTCCAGGCGCTGGACCCGGGAGGCGGTGATGTTCCATTCGCTCTGCCCGACCGCGCCGATCTGGAACGGGCGCGGCAGCTGCGAGACGTCGAGCCGGAAACGGTATTCCACGAATTGGGTGGAATCGGGGTCGATGGCGGAGGCATCGGCAATGCGCCAGCGCGAAATGCGCTGCACCGCGGCCAGCGCCTCCTCGCGGGTGTCGAACATCTGGCCCAGCACCAGCCCGGAGTTGCCGATCGGGCTGGACGAGACCTGCAGCCGCCAGCGGCGCGTCAGCGGCTGGAAGGCCAGCCGCATGTGGCGGGCGGCGTAGCTCACCCGCTTGTCGTACCAGTACCAGCGGTCGCGGTAGATGGCCGCCTCGGCCACGAAGAACATCGGAATGCCCTTGGCCAGCGCCTCCTCGATCACCGTCGGCAGGTCGAACTTGACCGTGGTCGACAGCAGGATGCCGTCGTCGCCGCGCTCCACCAGCATGTGGGTGACCTCGGCGCCGGTGACCTGGGCGCGCGCGGGCGCCAGCGCCGTGGCCAGCAGGAGCAGCACGAAGGCGCAGGCGAACGCAACGCGCTCAAGCAGCTGCCGGGCGCGTAGGTGCTTCGAGTGCACCTTTTTCAAGCACCGCGTAATAGAAGCCGTCGTGGTCACCTGCCTCATTGTCCGGGACGCCCCCGGGCTTCGCCCCGTTCCGGGGCAATAAATGGCCGGGGCCGGGCCGCAAACGCGTCCCGTTGTTGTGTGCAACAAACGCCGCAATCTGGCCTTCGCCTTCCGCCTTGAACACCGAACAGGTGCAGTACACCAGCCGGCCGCCCGGCTTCAGCAATGGCCACAGTGCGTCCAGCAAGCGGGCCTGCTGCGCTGCCAGCTGCGCGATGTCGCTCTCGCGGCGCAGCCAGCGCACGTCCGGATGGCGTCTCACGATACCGGACGCGGTGCACGGCGCATCCAGCAGGATGGCGTCGAAGGGCCGGCCGTTCCACCAGGCCGCCGGGTCGGCGGCGTCCGCGGCCTGCACTTCAGCCTTCAGGCCCAGGCGCTGCAGGGTCTGGTGGATGCGCTCACATCGCGCCGGGTCCACGTCCAGCGCCAGCAGTTCCGCATCGACCAATTCGGCGATGTGCGCCGTCTTGCCGCCGGGAGCGGCGCAGGCGTCCAGCAGCCTCATCGCCCGCCCCTCGTAGGGTGGGTTAGTCTCCGCCGACCCCACCAACAGCGGCGCCGCCAGCTGCGCGCCCGCATCCTGCACGGACAGCAAGCCCTCACCGAAGCCCGGAATCGCGCTCACCGGCAGCGGCTGCGCCAGGATCAGGCCGTAGCGCCCAACCGGCGTAGTGGCAATTCCGGCCTCAGTCAGCCTCGCCTGCATCTCCGCAACAGGAATGCGCCGCGTGTTCACCCGCAGCGTCATAGGCGCCGCCGCGTTGTTGGCTTCGAGGATCTGTTCCCAGGCCTGGGGATGGTCCTGCTGCAGGCGTGCAATCCACCAGCGCGGATGGTTCCAGCGCGCCACCGGGTCGCTGTCGGTTGCCGCCACCAGGGCCTCGCGTTCACGCAGGAAGCGGCGCAGGCAGGCATTGACGAAGGCCTGCTGCGCCTTGGTCTCGGGGGCCCGCTTGGCGGCTTCCACGGCCTGGTCGACCAGCGTGAACGGCGAGTAAGGCGCGCCCTCCTCCTGCCAGGCCAGCGCGAGCGCGGTGCACAGCAAGGCGTCGGCCTCCGGCGGTGGTGGGCGCTTGGCCAGCTGGCGCCGCAGCGCCTCGGCCCGGCCCAGGTGGCGCAGCACATGGAAAGAGAGCGCCTGCGCGCCCGGCCGCAAGTCTGTGCTCACGCGGGCCAGCGCCGGCGTGGCCGACTCGCCGCGGCGGATGGCGGCCAAAACAGAAGCGGCAGCCTGAAGCTGCCGCCAGAGGGGGATCGCCTGGGCCGTCATGGTGGGATTGTGGCACTGGGGGCTGCCCTCACCCCAACCCTCTCCCAGAGGGAGAGGGAGGCAATCCATCCGCTAGCGGTACGTGGAACGCGCGCAATAGCATGCAGCGCGATCCCACTTGTGAAGAGGATCCGGCTTTGCCGGTCCTCTTCACACTGGCCAGATCAACTTGAAAAAGTCGCGCAGCGACTTTTTCAAGTTAAGAGAGCGTGTCGGCCCAGATGTTACGCGCCCAGTTCATGGCGTAGAGGCCCTCCTGCTCGCTCGGCGCCGCGCTCAGCCCGCCGGAGCCGGCGACCGTCTTGAAGGTGTGCTCGGCGGCCACGTACTCGTGCACGCTGGCCACGTGCACCACGCTGCGGTCGTCCACGAAGCTGTAGCAGGTGTTGGTGAGCAAGGGCGACGGGTTCACCTGCCAGCCGGACAGCTCGGCGACGATGGCGGCGGCCGCCACCTTGCCGTGGTTATTGGCCATGTGGCCGCTCTTGGGCATGCCCGGGGCGATCTGGATCGAATCGCCAAGCACGTGGACGTCCTTGGCCGCCGTCGACTCGAAGCTGAGGAAGTCGACGCCGCACCAGCGGTTGTTGGCCAGGTTGTTCAGGCCGGCCTGCACGGCGATCGTCCCCGCGCGCATGGCCGGCAGCGCATTGATCACGTTGGCCTTGACGTCCTCCTGCACCTCGAAGCCGATGACGCCGGTGGCCGGGTTGACCGACATTGCCTTGTACTGCGGCCGGTATTCGACGATGCCGCGGTACTGCTCGGCCCAGACGCGCTTGAACAGCGCGCCCTTGGAGACGACGTCCGGGTTGGCGTCGAGGATCAGCACCTTGCTGCGCGGCTTGGCGTTCTTGAAGTACCAGGCCACCTGGCAGGCGCGCTCGTAGGGGCCGGGCGGGCAGCGGTACGGCTGCTCGGGAATCGTGATGGCGTAGACGCCGCCGTCCGGCATGGCCTCGAGCTGGCGCCGCAGGGCGACCGTTTCCGGGCCCGCGTGCCAGGCCTGCAACACCTGGCCGGCGGCCTGGGCCGCGCGCAGCCCCTCGATGCTGTCCATCTGCAGTTCGACGCCGGGCGAGACCACCAGCTTGTCGTAGGCGATGGTGGGGCCGCTCGCCAGCGTGACCGTCTTGCGGCCGGTGTCGACGGCGCGGGCCCAGTCCTTCACCACCGTCACGCCGTGATTGCGCTCCAGCCCGGAATAGGGCGTGGTCAGGTCGGCCAGCTGCCTGCTGCCGCCCAGCACCAGGTTCGACAAGGGGCAGGAGACGAAGGCCGCGTTCGGCTCGATCAACACGACGGCGATCTTGTGGTCCGACAGCAGCCGCACGTACTTGGCCGCGGTGGCGCCGCCGTAGCCGCCGCCGATGACGACGACGCGCGCCCTGGAGGGAATCGAGGTGGTGGCGCAACCGGCGGTGCCCAGCAGGGCCGCGGCGGCAGCGGAATGGAGGAAGGAACGTCGTTGCATGCTCATCCCCTCACCGCTGCCGGTTGAAGTAATCGGCCAGCTGCTCCAGCTGGGCGTCGCTGAAGCCCTTGGCCAGTTGCCCCATCACGGTCGAAGGCCGGGTGCCGGCCTTGAACGCCTTCAGCTGCGCGGCCAGGTAATCGCGCGGCATGCCGGCGATGGGCGGCACGCTGGAGCCCGGCGCGCTGCGGCCGTCGGTGCCATGGCATTGCGCGCAGCTGGCCGCCAGGCTGCGCAGGTTCAGCGCCTCGGAGGTCTGGGCTTGCGCAGCGCCAGCCAGCGCCAGGACCACGGTCACAGTGAGAGAAGCGAGATGGGGGAGATGTCGCATGCCTGCCTCTTTCTTTCTTGTCGTCACAGCCGCGCGCGCAGCCCCCGGCCCGGCTGGAAGCCGAACAGCCAGGCCAGCAGCATCGCGGGAAATTGCTGGATCGCGTCGTTGTAGCGCGTGACCGCCTGGTTGAAGTTCTCGGTGGCGGCTTGCGCGGTGTGCACCATGTGCGAGAGCTCGCCGCTCAGGTCGGACGGCAGTCGCGGCCCGGCGAGGTCGTGGGCATCGTCGCGCTCGGCCCGGTCCCAGGCCATGGCGAGAATCTCCTGCGCCGAGCCGAGGGCGGCGATGCGCTCCGGGTCCAGCGGCCGCGAGCGCGCCATCGCCAGTGCGGCGGCCAGCTGCGCGGACGCGCCATGCAGCCCGCCCCAGAAGGCGCTGCCACCCGAGAACTGCGAGGCCCCCTGCTCCTCTTCCGGCGGCAGGCAGGCATGCACCAGCTGCACCTGCTTGGCCAGCTCGGTTTCCAGCGCGGCAAAGGCGGCGTTCGCCTCCGAGCGCAGGCGCACCAGGCGGTTGTAGGCGCCGACCGCCCAGAACAGGCTGACGGCCGCGACGATCCAGGGAACGAGCGTTGAATCCATGCGGTTCGAGCGAGCAAAAAAAAGAGCGCCAGCCCTTGCGGGGTGGCGCTCAGTTTAGGCGGAAACCGCCGCGCTTACTCGGACGCGGTGGTGCCCTCGTGCGTGTCGGCGCCGCTGGCGCCTTCGGTCACGGCTGCCAGGTCGGCCGCTTCGGCGTCGGCGATGGCGCGACGCTCGGCGTCGTCCATCTCGTCCTTCGCCTTGCGCGCCTTGTGGTAGGCCATGCCGGTGCCGGCCGGGATCAGGCGGCCGACGATGACGTTTTCCTTCAGGCCGCGCAGCTCGTCGCGCTTGCCCATGATGGCCGCCTCGGTCAGCACCCGCGTCGTTTCCTGGAAGGAAGCGGCGGAGATGAACGAGTCGGTCGACAAGGACGCCTTGGTGATACCGAGCAGCAGGTTGCTGTAGGTCGCCGGGATCTTGCCCTCGCCGCGCAGGCGGTCGTTGGTGTCCAGGATT
>JAQGMU010000560.1 GCA_028292195.1 Ramlibacter sp.
ATCATGGAAGTGGACCTGACGCTGCGCGGCGCGCCCATCATCCTGTCGCGCGCGGCCCCCGAGTTCATGATCGAGCTGTTCCGCCAGGAAGTGCCCGAGATCGAGCAGGGCCTGCTGGAGATCAAGAGCTGCGCCCGCGACCCGGGTTCGCGCGCCAAGATCGCCGTGGTCTCGCACGACAAGCGCGTCGACCCGATCGGCACCTGCGTCGGCGTGCGCGGCTCGCGCGTGAATGCCGTGACGAATGAACTGGCCGGCGAACGCGTCGACATCGTGCTGTGGTCGGAAGACCCGGCGCAGTTCGTGATCGGCGCGCTGGCCCCGGCCAACGTCAGCTCGATCGTCGTCGACGAAGAGAAGCACGCCATGGACGTGGTGGTCGACGAGGAGAACCTCGCCATCGCCATCGGCCGCGGCGGCCAGAACGTGCGCCTGGCTTCCGAGCTGACCGGCTGGAAGATCAACATCATGGACGCCAACGAATCGGCCCAGAAGCAGGCCGAGGAGCAAGGCGGCATCCGTGCGCTGTTCATGGAAAAACTGGACGTCGACGAGGAAATCGCCGACATCCTGATCGTCGAGGGCTTCACGAGCCTGGAAGAAGTGGCTTACGTCCCCATCTCGGAGATGCTGGAGATCGAGTCCTTCGACGAGGACACCGTCAACGAGCTGCGCACCCGTGCCAAGGATGCGCTGCTCACCATGGACATCGCGCGCGAAGAGAGCGTCGAGGAAGTCTCGCAGGACCTGCGCGACCTCGAGGGGCTGACGCCCCAGCTGATCGCCAAGTTGGCCGAAGCCAACGTGCACACCCGCGACGAGCTGGCCGACCTGGCCGTCGATGAACTTACGGATATCACTGGCCAGTCTGCGGACGAAGGCAAGACCCTGATCATGAAGGCTCGCGAACACTGGTTCACGGGCGCCGCGGCAACGGCCGCGCATGAGTGATGGGAGGAACTGAGAACACATGTCGAGTACCACCGTCGCCGAGTTCGCAAGTGAACTCAAGAAATCCCCCGAGACGCTGCTCGAGCAGCTGAAGAGCGCCGGCGTGGCCAAGTCCGCCCCGACCGACGCACTCTCGGACGCGGACAAGCAGAAGCTGCTGGGGTATCTCCAGGCCAGCCACGGCACCTCCACGGCCGAACGCAAGAAGATCACGCTGGTGAAGAAGTCCACCAGCGAGATCAAGCAGGCCGACTCCACCGGCAAGGCCCGCACGATCCAGGTGGAAGTGCGCAAGAAGCGCACCTTCGTCAAGCGCGATGAAGGCTCCGACACGGCCGTGGTCGAGACGGAAGCCCCCGCGCAGCCGCCGGCGCCGCCCTCCACCGACCAGGCCGAACTGGCCCGGCGCGAGGAAGAAGCGCGGCGCCAGGCCGAACTGATCCGCCGCCAGGAAGAAGAACTGGCCGCCAAGCGCAAGGAGCGCGAGGAGCAGGAAGCCCGCGAGCGCGCCGAAGAAGAGGCGCGCGCCGCCGCCGAAGTGCGGGCCCGTGCCTACACCGAAGCCAAGGACAACGCCCAGGCCGGCGCCACCGCCGCCAAGGCCGCCGCCACCGAGGCCGCGCAGGCCGTCGCCAAGGCGCAGAGCGAGGCCCGCGACAAGGCCGCCCTCGAAGTGCGCGAGAAGGCCGCCGCCGAATCGAAGGCCCGTGCCGACGACGAGGCTGCCCGCGCCCAGGACCTGGGCGAACGCCGCCGCAAGGCCGAAGCCGAAGCCGCCGCCATCCGTTCGATGATGAGCACGCCCAAGAAGGTGCTGGTCGCCAAGGCGCCGGAAAGGCCGGTCGCCAAGGCGCCTGAGCCCGCCAAGCCGGGCGTCAAGGGCACGCTGCACAAGCCGCCGGCGCAAGCGCCGCGCCCCGGCGCGCCCGCTGCCGCCCCGGCCGGCCCCGGCGCCGGCAAGGAAGTGAAGTCGGCCAAGCTGTCCTCCAGCTGGGCCAACGACCCGACCAAGAAGAAGGAAATCAAGACCCGCGGCGATTCGTCCGGCGGCGTCGGCCGCAACGCCTGGCGCGGCGGCCCCCGTGGCCGCAAGGACCACCGCGACCGCGACGACCACGCGCAATCCGCACCGGTGGAAGCGCGCATCCTCGAAGTGCACGTGCCGGAGACCATCACGGTGTCCGAGCTCGCGCACAAGATGGCCGTCAAGGCGTCCGAAGTGATCAAGGTCCTGATGAAGATGGGCCAGCTGGTCACCATCAACCAGTCGCTGGACCAGGACACGGCGATGATCCTCGTCGAGGAAATGGGCCACAAGGCCGTGACCGCGGCCCTGGACGACCCGGAAGCGTTCACCGAGGACGACGTCGGCCAGACCGCTGCCGAATCGCTGCCGCGCGCCCCGGTCGTGACCGTCATGGGCCACGTCGACCACGGCAAGACCTCGCTGCTGGACTACATCCGCCGCGCCAAGGTGGCGGCGGGCGAAGCCGGCGGCATCACGCAGCACATCGGCGCCTACCACGTCGAAACGCCGCGCGGCATGATCTCCTTCCTGGACACCCCGGGCCACGAGGCGTTCACCGCCATGCGGGCCCGCGGCGCCCAGGCGACCGACATCGTCATCCTGGTGGTGGCTGCCGACGACGGCGTGATGCCGCAGACCAAGGAAGCCATCAAGCACGCCAAGGCGGCGGGGGTTCCGATCGTCGTGGCCATCAACAAGATGGACAAGCCGGACGCCAACCAGGACCGCGTGCGCCAGGAACTGGTGGTCGAGGAAGTGGTGCCGGAAGAATACGGCGGCGAGTCGCCGTTCGTGCCGGTGTCCGCCAAGACCGGCGCCGGCATCGACGCCCTGCTGGAGCAGGTGCTGCTGCAGGCCGAAGTGCTGGAACTGAAGGCGCCGGTGGCGACGATGGCCAAGGGCCTCGTGATCGAAGCCCAGCTGGACAAGGGCCGCGGCCCGGTCGCCACCGTGCTGGTGCAATCCGGCACGCTGAAGACCGGCGACGTGGTGCTGGCCGGCCAGACCTTCGGCCGCGTGCGCGCCATGCTGGACGAGAACGGCAAGTCGATCAAGTCCGCCGGACCCTCCATCCCGGTGGAGATCCAGGGCCTGACCGAAGTGCCGCAGGCCGGCGACGAATTCATGGTGATGTCCGACGAGCGCCGGGCGCGCGAGATCGCGACCTACCGCGCCGGCAAGTTCCGCAACACCAAGCTGGCCCGCCAGCAGGCCGCCAAGCTGGAGAACATGTTCTCCGACATGACGGCGGGCGCGGTCAAGACGGTGCCCATCATCATCAAGGCCGACGTGCAGGGTTCGCAGGAAGCGCTGGCCCAGTCGCTGCTGAAGCTCTCGACCGCCGAGGTCAAGGTGCAGATGGTCTATGCGGGCGTCGGCGGCATCAGCGAGTCCGACGTCAACCTGGCGATCGCCTCCAAGGCGGTGATCATCGGCTTCAACGTGCGGGCCGACTCCGGCGCCCGCAATCTGGCCGAAGGCAACGGCATCGACATCCGCTACTACAACATCATCTACGACGCCGTCGATGAACTGAAGGCGGCGATGTCGGGCATGCTGGCCCCGGAAAAGCGCGAAGAGGTCATCGGTTCGGCCGAGATCCGCACGGTGTTCGTGGCGTCCAAGATCGGCACCGTGGCCGGCTGCATGGTCACCTCGGGCGTCGTCACCCGCAGCGCGCATTTCCGCCTGCTGCGCGAGAACGTCGTCATCTACACCGGCGAGCTGGAGTCGCTCAAGCGGGTGAAGGACGACGTGCGCGAAGTCAAGGAAGGCTTCGAGTGCGGCATCAAGCTGAAGAACTACAACGACATCAAGGAAGGCGATCAGCTCGAATTCTTCGAAGTCAAGGAAATCGCCCGGACGTTGTGATCTCGTGAAACGCAAGGCAGCCACCCCCAACCGCGGCTTCAAGGTCGCCGACCAGATCCAGCGCGATCTGTCGGAGATCATCGCGCGCGAACTGAAGGACCCGCGGGTGGGGATGGTGACGATCAACGCCGTGGAGGTGACGCCCGACTACGCGCACGCCAAGGTGTTCTTCAGCCTGCTGGTGGGCGACCACGAGGAAACGACGGAGGCCCTGAACCAGGCCGCCGGCTTCCTGCGCAACCACCTGTTCAAGCGCCTGCACATCCACACGGTGCCGACGCTGCATTTCCAGTTCGACCGCACCACCGAGCGCGCGGCCGACATGAACGCCCTGATCGCCAAGGCGGTCTCCTCCCGTTCCAAGGAGGAGTAGCTTGTGAACGCGCCACGCACCAGGGTGCAGCGGCGCCCTGTGCATGGGGTGTTGCTGCTCGATAAACCGCTGGGACTCTCCAGCAACGACGCACTGCAGAA
>JAQGMU010000582.1 GCA_028292195.1 Ramlibacter sp.
CGGCGTCCGGCGGCAGATCGGCCAGCAGCGCCAGGGTGCGCTCCAGCGTAGCCGCGAGATAGCCGCGCGTGCCATCGGCATCGGGCAGCGGCAGTTCCCAGCGCGTCGCATGCGCAACCCGGCTCGAGTCATACCAGGCATCGGCATTCGGCAGCAGCGATGGCGGCCGCGCATGGTCTGGGTCGCAGCGCACGCCCAGCGCGCGCTCGCGGTTGCGCGCGATCCACCATTCCTGGAACCAGGCCACGTGGCCCCATTCCCAGAGCGGCGGATTCAGCTCGCTCGCACAGGCAATGCGCAGGCCGGGACCCAGCGCCGCCTGCCAGTCGTCGGCCAGCGCCAGCGTGCGCGCGCGCGCCGCCAGCAGCGCCTTGCGCACGTCCGCAGCCGTGCCATGCCGCAAAGCGAGCGCCTCCGGCGCGCCGGCCGCGTTATAAAGACCGAATGTCGCGTCCATCGATTGCCATCGTAAGCCCCGCGCTGGCCGACGCCAACAACGGCAACTGGCGCACCGCGCGCCGCTGGCAGCAGTTCCTGGAAGACGACTTCGGCGTCCGCATCCTGCAGCACTGGCCCGACACGGACGCAAATGACGACTGCGTGCTGATCGCGCTGCACGCGCGCCGTTCCGCGCCGGCGATCCAGGCCTGGGCCCAGGCCCACCCGGGCCGCGGCCTGGCCGTGGTCCTGACCGGCACCGACCTGTACCAGGACGTCGCCGTCGACGCGGCGGCGCAGCGCTCGCTGGAGCTCGCGCAGCGCCTCGTGGTGCTGCAGGAATGCGGCGTGCAGGACCTGCCGCCGGCGCATCGCGACAAGGCCCGCGTCATCTACCAATCGACCCGCAGCCAGGCGGCGGCCAGCAAGCCGGCCGACCGGCTGGAAGCCGTGATGGTCGGCCACCTGCGCCAGGTCAAGGCGCCGCAGACCCTGTTCGCCGCGGCCCGGCTGCTGCAGGCCGGCGAAGGCATCCGCATCACCCACATCGGCAACGCCGATGCGGAGCCGGCGCTGGGCGACGCCGCCCGCGCCACCGCCAATGACTGCCCGCACTACACCTGGGCGGGCGCGCTGCCGCACGAGCAGACGCTGGAACGTATCCGCAGCGCCCACGTGCTGGTGCACACCAGCGCGCTGGAAGGCGGCGCCCACGTCATCCTGGAAGCAGCCTGCCAGGGCACGCCGGTGCTGGCCTCGCGGGTGCCGGGCAACGTCGGCATGCTGGGCGCGGACTACGCCGGCTACTTCGACGCGGGCGACGCCGCCGGCCTGGCGGCACTGCTGCGGGCCTGCCGCGCCGGGCAATCCGCCCAAGACCCCGCGGCCCGCCTGCTGGCCCGGCTCGTCGCACAATGCACCCTGCGCGCCCCGCTGTTCGCCCCCGAGCGCGAACGGTCCGGGCTGCTGCGCCTCGTCAACGAACTGCGGAATTCCCCATGAACGCTCCCCTGCCCGGCTCCGCCACCGAACCCCGCCTCACCTCGCTGTCGCATGGCGGCGGTTGCGGCTGCAAGATCGCGCCCGGCGTGCTGTCCGAAATCCTCAAGGGCACCGCCCGCATGCCGATGCCGCCCGAACTGCTGGTGGGCATCGAGACCGCCGACGACGCTGCCGTCTACAAGCTCAACGACCAGCAGGCGCTGATCGCCACCACCGACTTCTTCATGCCGATCGTCGACGACCCGTTCGACTTCGGCCGCATCGCCGCCACCAACGCCATCTCCGACGTCTACGCCATGGGCGGGCAGCCGATCATGGCGCTGGCGCTGGTGGGCATGCCCATCAATGTGCTGTCCACGGCCACCATAGCCCGGATCCTGGAAGGCGGCGAGTCGGTTTGCAAGGCGGCCGGCATCCCGATCGCAGGCGGCCACACCATCGACTCGGTCGAACCGATCTACGGGCTGGTGGCGCTGGGCCTGGTGCACCCGGACCGCGTCAAGCGCAACGCCGACGCCCGCCCGGGCGACGTGCTGATTCTGGGCAAGCCGCTGGGGGTGGGCATCCTGTCGGCGGCGCTGAAGAAGGAAAAGCTCGACGCCGCCGGCTACGAACGCATGATCGCCACCACCACGCGCCTGAACACGCCGGGCCCCGAGCTGGCGGCGCTGGAAGGCGTGCATGCGCTCACCGACGTCACCGGCTTCGGCCTGGCCGGCCACACGCTCGAGCTGGCGCGCGGCGCCAGGCTTGGGGTCGAGATCGACTGGAAGGCCGTGCCGGTGCTGGCCGGCGTGCGCGAGCTGGCCGCGGCGGGCCACATCACCGGCGCTTCCGCGCGCAACTGGGCGGGCTACGGCGCCGACGTGGCGTTGCCGGACGGCTTTGCCGAAACCGAACGCGCACTTTTGACCGACCCGCAGACCAGCGGCGGCCTGCTGGTGTCCTGCACGCCGGCGGCGGTGGACCAGGTACTGGCCGTGTTCCGCCGCCATGGCTTCGGCGAAGCCGCCGTGATCGGCCGCGCCGTGCCGGCCGGAAAGGGCGCGCCGCTGGCGGTGCGCTGAGAGTCCGCCGGGCCGCCCGGCCCGGCACGCCACCGCAGCCCAGCGGAAATCGAAGGCGTCCTACACGCACTGTCGCGCCACGCGACCAAAGTGCATCTTCTACTGTGGGGGCAAACAGATGAAGGAGACCAACCTGCTGGAGCCTGTCGTCGGCCTCGACGATGCGGCCAGCGAGCGCATGATCCTCGCGCGCCAATTGCCCAAGCGGACGGTGGCGCTGGTGCTGGCAGGCGGGCGCGGCTCGCGCCTGATGGACCTGACGGACCGCCGCGCCAAGCCGGCCGTCTACTTCGGCGGCAAGTTCCGCATCATCGACTTCGCGCTGTCCAACTGCATCAACTCGGGCATCCGCCGCATCGGCGTGCTCACGCAGTACAAGTCGCACTCGCTGCTGCGGCACCTGCAGCGCGGCTGGAACTTCCTGCGCGGCGAAGCCAACGAGTTCATCGACCTGCTGCCGGCGCAGCAGCGCGTGAACGAGGCCTTCTGGTACCGCGGCA
>JAQGMU010000635.1 GCA_028292195.1 Ramlibacter sp.
CGCAAAACACGGTGATCGGCGGCGCGAGCCTGTGGGTGATGAACGGCAAGAAGCCGGAGGAGTACAAGGCCGTGGCCGCCTTCTTCAACTACCTGTCGCAGCCTGACGTCGCGGCCAAGAGCCACCAGCGCACCGGCTACCTGCCGGTGACCAAAGCCTCTTTCGATATGACGGACAAGGCGGGCTTCTACAAGAAGAACCCCGGCACCGACGTCTCGGTGACGCAGATGATCCGCAAGACCACGGACAAGTCGCGCGGCGTGCGCCTGGGCAACTTCGTGCAGATCCGCACCATCATCGACGAGGAACTCGAAGGCGTGTGGAGCGGCAAGAAGGAACCCAAGGAGGCGCTCGACATGGCCGTGAAGCGGGGCAACGAGCAACTCCAGCGCTTCGAGAAAGCAAACAAGTCCTGAACGCGGTCGTTCAATCCACAAGGGGGGCTTTCGGCCCCCCTTTTTCCTAGACGACAATCAGCGCCATGGAGAAGAGGGTCCTGTTCAAGTCAGCCTGGCTGCCCTGGGTGCTGATCGCACCGCAGATGGCGGTGATCCTGGTATTTTTCTTCTGGCCCGCGGCGCAGGCGCTGTACCAGAGCGTCCTGCAGCAGGACGCCTTCGGCACGTCGACGGAGTTCGTCGGGCTGGAGAACTTCAAGCGCCTGTTCGAAGACCCCAGCTACCTCGCCTCGTTCTATACGACCGCCCTGTTCTCGGCGCTGGTGGCGGTGCTGGGCCTGTCGATCGCGCTGCTGCTGGCCGTGATGGCCAACCGCGTCGGGCGCGGCGCCGGCATCTACAAGACGCTGCTGATCTGGCCCTATGCCACCGCGCCCGTCGTCGCCGGCGTGCTGTGGCTGATGCTGTTCGCGTCGCCCTACGGCGTGCTGGCCTACACCTTGCGCGACCTGGGCTTCAACTGGGACCACGTCCTCAACGGCAACCACGCCATGGCACTGATCGTGATGGCCGCGGTGTGGAAGCAGATCTCGTACAACTTCCTGTTCTTCCTGGCCGGCCTGCAGTCGATCCCGCAGTCGCTGATCGAGGCCGCCACCATCGACGGCGCCTCGCCGTGGCGCCGCTTCTGGACCATCGTGTTCCCGCTGCTGTCGCCGACCACCTTCTTCCTGCTGGTGATCAACGTCGTCTACGCCTTCTTCGAAACCTTCGCGATCGTGGACGCCGCCACCCATGGCGGCCCCGGCAAGGACACCTCGATCCTGGTCTACAAGGTCTACTACGACGGCTTCAAGGCCATGGACATCAACGGCTCGGCGGCCCAGTCGGTCGTGCTGATGGTGATCGTCGTCGCGCTGACCGTCATCCAGTTCCGCTTCGTCGAGAAGAAGGTGAATTACTGAGTCGGCCATGGTCCAGCGCACACCCATCCTCAATTTCCTGTCGCACCTGATCCTGGTCATCGGGGTGCTCGTGGTGTTCTTCCCGATCTACGTCACCTTCATCGGCTCGACGCAGACCGCGCAGCAGATCACCTCCAGCAACCCGATCTCGCTGCTGCCCGGGAACAACTTCCTGGAAAGCTACCGCTTCGCCCTGTTCGGCGGCAAGACCGAAGCCGGGGCGACGGTCGCCCCGGCACTGCCGATGATGCTGATCAGCCTGGGCAGCGCGCTCATCATCTCGATCGGCAAGATCGCGATCTCCCTGCTGTCGGCCTTCGCCATCGTCTATTTCCGCTTCCCGGCCAAGAACCTCGTGTTCTGGATGGTCTTCGTCACGCTGATGCTGCCGGTGGAAGTGCGGATCGGCCCGACCTACGAGGTGGTGTCCAACCTGCACATGCTGAACACCATGGCCGGCCTGACGGTGCCGCTGATCGCATCGGCCACCGCGACCTTCCTGTTCCGCCAGTTCTTCCTGACGGTCCCCGACGAACTGGTGGAAGCCGCCCGCATGGACGGCGCCGGGCCGATGCGCTTCTTCAAGGACGTGCTGCTGCCGCTGTCCAAGACCTCGATGGCGGCGCTGTTCGTCATCCAGTTCATCTACGGCTGGAACCAGTACCTGTGGCCGCTGCTGGTGACCACCGACGAGAAGATGTACCCCATCGTCATGGGCATCAAGCGGCTGATCTTCGGCGAGGTCTACATCGAGTGGAACGTGGTCATGGCCACGGCCATCCTGGCCATGCTGCCGCCCGCGATCGTGGTGATGCTGATGCAGAAGTGGTTCGTCAAGGGCCTTGTCGACACCGAAAAGTAATGACATTGCGTGGCAGACCAGGAAATTGCGCGGCAATTTCTGCTCCGTCACCAACTGACTAGAAAAAATGGCCTCAATCTCTCTTCGCAACGTCGTCAAGAAGTACGGCAAGGGCAAGCAGGAACTGCAGGTGATCCATGGCGTCAGCGCCGAGATCGCCGACCGCGAGTTCATCGTCATCGTCGGGCCCTCGGGCTGCGGCAAGTCGACCTTGCTGCGGATGGTGGCCGGGCTGGAGGAGATCAGCGGCGGCGAGATCGACATCGGCGGGCGGGTGGTGAACAAGCTGGAGCCGGCCGAGCGCGACATCGCGATGGTGTTCCAGAACTACGCCCTGTACCCGCACATGAGCGTGTTCGACAACATGGCCTACGGCCTGAAGATCCGCAAGCTGCCGGTCGCCGAGATCAAGGCCCGCGTCGACAAGGCGGCGGGCATCCTGGAGCTGTCGCACCTGCTCGATCGCAAGCCGCGCCAGCTGTCCGGCGGCCAGCGCCAGCGCGTGGCCATGGGCCGCGCCATCGTGCGCCAGCCGCAGGTGTTCCTGTTCGACGAGCCGCTGTCGAACCTGGACGCCAAGCTGCGCGCGCAGACGCGGCTGGAGATCCAGAAGCTGCACCGCGAGCTGGGCATCACCTCCCTGTTCGTCACCCACGACCAGGTCGAGGCGATGACGCTGGCGCAGCGCATGATCGTGATGAACGCCGGGCGCATGGAGCAGTTCGGCACGCCGGAAGAGGTGTACCACCGTCCGGCCACCACCTTCGTGGCGAGCTTCATCGGCTCACCGCCCATGAACCTGCTGAAGGACGCGCCTGGCGGCCGCAGCGGCGCCATCACCGGCATCCGCCCGGAGCACCTGGACGTGGGCGACAGCGGCTGGGAGGTGCGCACCGAGACCGTCGAACTGCTGGGCGCCGAGCGGCTGATCTACGGCCGCGTCGGCGCCGAGCAGATCATCGTGCGGATCGAGGAGCACCAGCCTTCGCCGGCGCCGGACCAGGTGATCCGGGTCAGGCCGCGCGAGGACCGGCTGCACTGGTTCGACGGCCGGACCGGCCAGCGCATCGCCGCCTGAGGAAGCGCCCGATGCAGCACTGGCCCTACCCGCGCTGGATCGCGCACCGCGGCGCCGGCAAGCTGGCGCCGGAGAACACGCTGGCGGCGTTCCGCCTGGGCGGCGCGCACGGCTATCGCATGTTCGAGTGCGACGTCAAGCTCTCGGCCGACGGCGTGCCCTTCCTGATGCACGACGCCACCCTGGAGCGCACTACCAACGGCATCGGCCTCGGGGCCGACCAGCCATGGGACCAGCTGGCGCGGCTCGACGCCGGCAGCTGGCACTCGCGCGCCCATGCGGGCGAGCCGCTGCCGACCTTCGAGAACATCGCGCGCTGGTGCCTGGCCAACGGGCACTTCCTCAACGTCGAGATCAAGCCGACGCCGGGGCACGAGCAGAAGACCGGCGACGTCGTGGCCCGCTGGGCGGCCCGCATCTGGACCGGCGCGGCGGTGCCGCCGCTGCTGACCTCGTTCCGTCCCGAATCGCTGCAGGCCGCCATGGCCGCGCAACCCGAGCTGCCACGCGGGCTGCTGCTGGACACGCTGTGGGACGGCTGGTTAGCCATCGCCCGCAAGCTGCAATGCGTGGCCATCGTCTGCAACCACGCGCTGTGGGACCGCGCCACCGTGGCGCAGGTGCAGGGCGCGGGGATGCGCTGCCTGAGCTACACCGTCAATGACGACTGGGCCGCCCAGCGGCTGCTGCAGCTGGGGACGGACGGGATCATCACGGACCGGGTGGACCTGTTCGCGCCCGGCTAGCCAGCGGCGACAGGATGCCCTCGAAATCTTCCGCCTGGATCCGGCCGTCGACACGGATGCGGTTGGCGCGCATGGCAATGGTGCGCACCGGGACGCCGGCGAACGCCAGCGCGTAGCGCAGGAAGGTCTCGGCATGCATGGCCTGGCCGGTGCGCTCGCAGAAGTGGTCGGCCAGCAGGAGGCGCCCGCCGTACGCGCGGAAGGCGCGGGCGCCCGCGATGGCGAAGCGGTCGTTGCAGCCGCCCCAGGACTCCCAGTCGGGCAGCAGAACGGCGTCGGGATGCAGCAGCACATGGTCGACATGCCACTGCCGCACCGGCTCGTGGTACAGCAGATCGGGCCGCGCGAACACCACCACGTCCGGCGCCGCCGCGTGCGCCAGCTGCGTCACCGCCAGCAGCGACTGCAGTTGCAGGAGCATGTTGCCCAGCGAATGGAAGCCGTCCTGCCAGGCATCGCCATACGCCCGCAGCCGCCGCAACAGGACGGACTCCTGCGTGGGCGGATTCTCCACCGAGCCCTCGAAGGTCCGGAACGGCGCGTAGTTGGCCTCCGGCTGGGCCTGGTCCTCCCCGCTGCGGGGATTGAAGATCCAGTCCTGCCGCCACAGGTGGTGGAAGATTCTCAACTCGCCCCGCGCGGACAAAGGCGCGATCAGGTGCCTCTGGATCAGCGGGAAGGTGACGTCGCTACGCCGCGGCAGGCCGAAGAACGCGAGCGCGATCCTCACGTCCCGGTCGCCTGGCGCAGGTCGCCAGCCAGGGACGCCAGGGTCTCCGGCGCGATCGCCACGTGCGCCGGATAGTTCGTGTGGTCGCACCCCAGCTTCACCGCGGCGCCGGCCTTGATCGCGCTGCGCATGGACAGCGTGAACTCGAAGCGCACGAAGTGCACGGCGGACGTCTTCTCGTCGTTCTCCCGCTCCAGGTCCTCGTCGGCGATGGCGTAGACCCGGGCCTGGCCTTCGACCTCGACGAACATGCGGTCTTCCACCCCGATCAGCCGGGCCAGCTCGCGCTTGCGCTCGTTCTCGTCGGGATATTCGATCAGCAGGGTCGCCTTCCAGTTGGTGCCGTCCGGCACCAGCGGCGCATAGGTGTCGATCTCGGCCTGGATGCCCTCTTCCTCGAAGATCTTCTCGATGCGCAGCATCTCCTGGACCTGGTAGCGCATGGTGAGCTCGCTTTCGAACAGCAGGGTCACGTGCTCGCCCAGGCCCACGCTGCGCAGCCTGCGGTGGGCGATGAGCTCGCCCTTGTGCAGCTTGCGCCACTTGCTGTACGCCTCCAGCGACATCAGGCTGTCGACGGTGATCTTGCCGGTGAGCTGCATGTGATCAGAGGGGACAGAGCTAAAGTTCTGTCCCCAAGAAGTTAGTCTAATCCGTACGCGATCCGCACCAGCGACAGCGGATGTTCCAGCCGCGGCGTGCCCAGGCCGTTGCGGTCGAAGCCCTGGTCGATGTGGTGGCCGCCCAGCGGGCAGTCGGAGCTGATGTAGTCGGGCGCACCGCCCTCCGGGTGTTCGGCCATGCGCTTGAAGAGCGGCTTGCCGATCTTCATGGCCACCTCGTGGTACGGCGTCTTCACGCCGAAGGTGCCGGCGTGGCCGGAGCAGCGCTCGCTGGTGTGGACGAAGGTGCCGGGAATCATCTTCAGCAGCTCCTCGGTCTTCTTGCCGATGTTCTGCACGCGGCTGTGGCACGGCACGTGGTAGCTGACCTTGCCGAGCGGCACGGGGAATTCGGTCTTCAGCAGGCCGTCGCGCCGGCGCGCTGCCAGGTATTCGAAGGGGTCCCACATGGCCGCCTTGACCGCCTGCACGTCGGCGTCCTCGGGGTACATCAGCGGGATCTCCTGCTTGAACATCAAGGTGCAGCTGGGCACCGCCGCCAGGATGGCATAGCCCGCGCGCGCGTACTTCGCCAGCACCGGGATGTTGGCGCGCTTGCTCGCGTCCACCGACTCCAGGTCGCCCAGCTCCAGCTTGGGCATGCCGCAGCACCTTTCCTTCTCGACCAGCTCATAGGGCACGTCGTTGTGCGCCAGGATCTTCAACAGGTCCATGCCGATGCCGGGCTCGTTGTAGTTGACGTAGCAGGTGGCGAAGATGACCACCTTGCCCGGCGTGCGCTCGCCGTCCTTCACCGGCGCCTCGGCCGCCTTCGGCGCGGCGCTGCGGAACTTGCGCGTGGCCAGCGCCGGCAGCCAGGCGTTGCGGTCGACGTTCAGCGTCTTTTCCATCAGCGCGCGCATGGGCTTGGTCTGGTTCACCGCGTTGGCCACCTGCACCACGATCGGGATGCCGGCGAACTGGCCGTGGACGTCGGTGGAGGAGAGGAATTTCTCGCCGAAGGTGACGTGGCCCTGCTTGAACTTGATCGCCTTCGCCCGCAGCATGGTGTGCGGGAAGTCCACGTTCCACTCGTGCGGCGGCACGTAGGGGCACTTGGTCATGTAGCAGAGGTCGCACAGGTAGCACTGGTCGACCACCTTCCAGAAGTCCTTCTTCTCGACGCCATCGATCTCGCCGGTCTTGCCCTCGTCGACCAGGTCGAACAGCGTGGGAAAGGCGCCGCACAGGCTGACGCAGCGGCGGCAACCGTGGCAGATGTCGAAGATGCGCTCCAGCTCCTTCAGGGTCGCCGGTTCGTCGTAGTAGGCATCCGACTGCCAGGCGATGGGATGGCGCGTGGGGGCTTCGAGATTTCCTTCGCTGGCGGCCATGCGGTCTCCGGTCGGGGTTGCTCTTCGAGCGCCGGGCGCGAGGCCCGACGCCAGATGCAGTTCAGTCCTGCAGTTCGTTCAGCGCCTTGGTATAGCGGTTCGCGTGCGAGCGCTCCGCCTTGGCCAGGGTCTCGAACCAGTCGGCGATCTCGTCGTGGCCCTCTTCGCGCGCCGTCTTGGCCATGCCCGGGTACATGTCGGTGTACTCGTGCGTTTCGCCGGCGACGGCGGCCTTCAGGTTGTTGCGGGTGCTGCCGATCGGCAGGCCGGTTGCGGGGTCGCCCACCTGTTCCAGCCACTCGAGGTGGCCGTGCGCATGGCCGGTTTCGCCTTCGGCCGTGGAACGGAACAGCGCCGCCACGTCGTTCTGGCCTTCCACGTCGGCCTTGCTCGCGAAGTACAGGTAGCGGCGGTTCGCCTGCGACTCGCCCGCGAAGGCGGCTTTCAGGTTCTCTTCCGTCTTGGAGCCTTTGAGTGCTGCCATGGAAATCTCCTTGCTGGTGGATGAAATGCGCCTCGGCATGGCCGATGACGGCCACAGGGTAGGCCACGCGGAGGCCTTGCGTCTAATAGCCCCAGTCAATAAACACCATCGAACCCGGCTATCCACACGCCACGCCCGCGCTTGGGGTTGCGCCGACGTTACGATATAGTAAACGCGTTACGCATTGGTAAATCCGGAGAAGCCATGTCCGCCGTCCTGAAGACCCCCGGCGCCCTGCCGGCGCCCGCCCCGATCCAGCAGTTGCACCACTACGCCTACCGGGCGAAAGATGCCGAGGAAACGCGGCATTTCTACGAGGACATCCTGGGCCTGCCGCTGTACCACATCATCCAGAGCGATGTGGTGCCGAGCACCGGCGAGTACTGCCCCTACACCCACTTCTTCTTCCGGCTGCAGGACGGCTCGTTCATCGCCTTCTTCGACCTGGGCGACGACCAGGCGGCGGAACCGTCGCCGAACACGCCCAAGTGGGTGAACCACATCTCGTTCCGGGTCGACACCGTGCAGGCCCTGCTGGACATGAAGGCGCGGCTGGAAGCCCATGGCGTCGAGGTGCTGGGCGTCACCGACCACCACATCTTCCACAGCATCTATTTCTTCGACCCGAACGGCGTGCGGCTCGAGCTCACGGCGCAGCTGGCCGACGAATTCCAGATGCTGCAGGAGAGCAAGACGGCGCATGCGCGGCTGCAGGAGTGGACGGCGCGCAAGGAGCAGTGGCGCAA
>JAQGMU010000021.1 GCA_028292195.1 Ramlibacter sp.
CTTCGACCCCTTCTTCACGACCAAGGAGGTGGGCGTCGGAACGGGCCTGGGGCTGTCGCTGGTGATGCGCATCGTGACGCAGGCCGGCGGGGCGATCGACGTGCAGAGCACGCCGGGGGCGGGCAGCATGTTCATGATCTACCTGCCGCGTGCCGGGGAAGCGCCCGAGGAGCCACCGGACGTGAAGGCGGAGCCGCCGCGGGGCCGTGGCCAGCGAGTGATGGTGGTGGACGACGAGGAGGCGCTGCTGAAGCTGACGACGTATGCCCTCCTGGAGTTGGGCTACGAGCCGGCGGGGTATGGGTCTGCCCGGTCGGCACTGGAGGCATTCCGCGCGAGGCCGGACGATTTCGACGTGCTGGTCACCGATCTGCGCATGCCGGGCATGTCCGGCGATGTCCTCATCCGCGAAGCCCGCCGCCTGCGGCCATTGCTGCCCGCGATCCTGATCAGCGGCTACGTCGGGGACGCGATGCAGGAGCCTTGCGAGAACGGGTGGGGCGACGAAGTGCTCACCAAGCCGCTGCGCTGCGACGCGCTCGCCGCGAGCCTGGCGGGCGTGCTGGCCATCTCGTGAAACCGGCGGGCGCCGTTCAGATCATCCCCATGCTCATTGCCCGCGACACGGCTTCGACGCGCGTCTGGGCGGCAAGTTTCAGCAGGATGTGCTTCGCATGCGACTTGACGGTCTCCGGCGCGATGCCCAGTTGCCTGGCGATCCGCTTGTTCGACAGCCCGTGGCTCATGAGCGTGACGATGTGGCGCTCACGTGGAGAAAGCGACTCGCCGGAGCGATGCCGCGTCCGGGCCGCCGCGGACTGCTGCGGTCGTTCGGAAAAGCCCGCGAGCAGGTTGCGGACGTAGGGCCGCAATGCCCCCAGCAGGGCGACGCCATCGACACGGCGCTCGTAAAGCCAGCGCAGCAGGTGCCGGATCGCCTCGCCGCCATCAAGGAAGGTGCGGTACAGGCCCGCGGTGCCACCGAGCTCGATGCCGCGCAGCGCCTGGGCGGCCGCCTCGTCGTCCTGGCCGGCGGCGCGCAAGGCACACGCCAGCAACATCAGCACTTCGACCGCGACATGGCACTCGCGGCGCTGCAAGCTCTCCGAGACGAATCGCCGGAGCGAGGGCAGCGACTGCGCGCTGGTCCCTTGCGCCAGTTCCACGCGGGCGCGAGCGACGGCCGCATGGCGCGCCAGCAGATAGTCGTTGGCTTCGACGGCGGACTTCACCGGCATCTGCGCGAGCCGCCTGGCGCAGGCCTCGGCTTCGCTCATTCGACCCTCCTCCACGAACAGCCGGACGCGTTCGGCCAGGCTGGCGGCGACAAGTCGCGGCCAGCCCCGGTCCTCGCCGAGCAGCTCGGCTTCGCGCAGCAGCAGGATGGCGAATGGGAGCTGACCCCGCGCCGTCGCGATCCTGGAGCCGACGACGTACGCGCCCAACGCGCCCTCGATCCCGCCCTGCGATGCGCTCAGGACCAGCCGGTCGCGAACGAGGCGGTCGGCGGCGTCGATTTGGTCCTGCTCGTACAGCGCCTGTGCACTGAGGCTGGCGGCCAGCCGGCCGCCGGCGAAGTCGGGCCCGTAGAACCGCCTGGCCAGCTCCAGGGCCTCGCCGGCGAGCCGCCCGGCGCTCGCCAGGCGCAGCTGCTCCGCTTCGACGCTGGCTTCCATCGACAGGTGAAGGATGCTCCACAGGGCATCGCGGCGCCGGGCGGGGGCATGGCTGACGGACGCGGAGAGCTGGCAGAACGCGTCGAGGCGCCGCGCTTTCCAGTGGCCCAGGCGCAGCAGGAAGGCTGCCGCGGGATGGACGACTCTCCCTTGGTGCGTCTTCAAGGCGTTTTCCACCAGGCGGGCAGCCGTCCGGGCGTCGTCATTCAGCGCCACCGATATGGCGTGCAGCAGTGCGCACTGCAGGCCGGCCGACGCCATGGGCAGGGGACCGCACTCCGCCTCGATGGTGGCTATGGTCGCCACGGCTTCGGCCAGTTTCATGGCGGCCAGTTCCGACCATGCCTGCCGCAGGAGCTTGCCGTGGCGGTCAGCCCCGCAGGGAGCCCGCGGCGTTGCCTCCCGGTCCGGGAATGGCCACGGCTCCGGCAGGCCCGCCAACGCGGGGAATTCGGACGATTCGCGATGATAGGAAAGATCCATGGGCAGGCCCTGGTTTCATGGCGGCCGGCGCCCCGACATCGGTCAGGACCGGCCATGCACGGTAGGGCCCCAGCTTAGGAATGGAGCGCTACCTCGGGCTTACCCCCAGGTCGCGCAGGTTGCACGCGAAAGAGCGGATGTGTCGTCCGCAACACGCGCTGCAATGCCGCCGCCGCGGCCTTCATGGCCGCGATTTCGGCCGGACCCACCGGGCGAGCGCCGCTGCCATGGCCTCGTCGGAGAGGGGCTTGCGCAGCAGCTCGCCGATGCCCAGCGCGCGCGCTCTCTCCTCGAGACCGGCCGTCACGTTGCCGCTCATGATGATCACGGGAAGGTCGTATCCCCGCGCGCGGATCGCGGCGACCAGCTCGCTGCCGGACAGCTCCGGCATCTTCTCGTCGGTGAGCACCAGGTCGACCTTCGCCGGCGCGTCCAGAAATGCCTGCAGCGCCTCCCGGCTCGAGGTGTATGCCAGGGCCGCATAGCCGAGCTCGGTGAGCTGCTCCACGGCGAGCTCGACCAGCAGCGGCTCGTCGTCCACGACCAGTATGAGCTCGCCTTGCCCACGGTGCGTTGCGGGCGGCTCCGTGCGCGCCGGATCGCCCGGCGCGGCGACCGGCAGCCACACCGAGATCCGCGTGCCGGCTCCGGCCCCGGACTGGACGTCGATGGCACCCGCCGCATCGCTGACGATCCCATGAACCACCCACAAGCCCAGGCCGGTCCCTTCGCCCGGACCCCTGGTCGTGAAGAAGGGCTCGAAGATCCTCACCGCCGTGTCCGGCAGCATGCCCGGACCGCTGTCCTCGACATCGAGCCGGACGTAGCGCCCGCTTGTCAGTTCACCGTGCAGGAGTGCCTGGGTTGCTTCCACCTGCGCCAGCCGGAGCACGAGACGGACCTGGCCTGCCGTGCCGACAGCCTGTATCGCATTCGTATAAAGGTTGGCGACGACCTGGTAGAGCTGCGCCGCATCCCCCGCAACCGCCGCGTCCGGTGCATGCAGGCGGGTCTCGACGGAGACGCCGGCCGGCAAGGCGGGAGAGTGGATCACGACCACCTCCTCGACCACGCGCTGGAAGTTCACCGGCGATTTCCCGGTCTCGCCTGACCGGCTGAACTGCAGGAGGCGCTGGACAATGGACCTGGCACGGCTTGCGGCCTGCAGGACGCGGTCGATGTGCCTGCGAACCGGCGAGCCCTCCTCGACGAGCTGCCGGGCCATCCCGGCGAATCCGAGGATCGCTCCGAGGAGGTTGTTGAAGTCGTGGGCAATGCCGCCGGCAAGCGTTCCCAGCGCCTCCATGCGGCGGTCCTCCTGCGTGCGCATCTGCAGCGCGCTGCGCGAGGCTTCGGCTTCCTTCCTGGCGTCGATGCCGTGGCTTGCGAGAAACAGCCGTAGCGGTGCGTTTTGCCCGTGACGAAAACAGCGCCCGCGGGAATGCACCCATTTCCAGCTGCCGTCGGGATGCAGCACCCGGTATTCCACGTCGACGCCCGGCGTGCCGCCCTCGAGGTGCCGGTCGATGGCCACACAGACGGCCTTCACGTCCTCGGCATGAAGCCGCACCGAGCGCTTCAGGTCCTCGATCGTGCCGAGGGGGTGATGCTCATCCAGCCCATGCAGCCAGCGCCACTTGCTGGACACGAAGGCCGGTCCGGCCGGGATGACCCACTCGATGCAGCCCTCGTCGGCAGCGTCCATGGCCAACGCATATCGCTCCTGGCTCTCGCGCAGGGCCTGCTCGCCGGCGTCGATCCGCCTGAGCTGGTGGAGCACCGCGACGACGGTGAAGAGAACGGCGAGCAGCGCCGTTGCCGCCCGGACCCCGGCAATGGCCATCTCGTCGTGCCACGGGGCCAGTACGTCGCGCTCGTCGCGCGTGACCGCGCCGCCCTGCAGCTCCCGGAGCGTCAGGATCGCCGAAACGACCCCGTCGAAGGAACCGTCCGGCCGTCTGAGCGCCCGCGACAGGATCAGTGCCGGGGTGCGCCCGGAGCGGGTGGGCACGGACTGGATCACGAAGCCGGCATCGGGCTGGTCGCGCTGGCGCACGAAATAGCCGCGCCCGGACACATCGCCGAGCGCCTCCGCCGCGGCGTCGGACCGGTAGCGCTGCAGTCCCGAGCGGTCGACGATGGTGATCGAGTTCAGCTGCGGCACTTCCAGGCTGCGCGCAGCGAGCCCGGCGTGAATCGCCGCTTCATCTTCGAAGCGGCCGCCGGCCTCGTACCACGCCGCCGTGTCCCGCAGCAGGACGTCCGCCGCCTGCACGCTGCGGGCCGTTCCCGACGCCAGCGCGGCGGCCAGGTTGCGCATTTCGCGCTCGTTTGCCGCCAGGAGCTGCTGGTGCAGGCGCCACCCGTCGCAGGCGACGGCGAGCGCAATGTTCGCCGCCACCAGCGCGCCCGCTGCGATGATCAATCGGCGAAGTCGCTCCCTGGAGCTCATGGCGGTCCTGCAACCTTGGCTGAATTGGTGCCGCCTGCGGCATCGCGCCGGGCGTTCCGAGGGTCACGGTCACGCCCGATTGCCGCTGGCCGGGATTTCAGCCTCGTTACAGGATTGCGCCGGGCATTTCAGATGAAATCCCGGCGGCAGGCGCCACCCTCGCGCTGCCGCTGGTTTCAGTTCAGGACTTCGACCTGGGTGGCAAAGACATAGCCGGCACCGCGCTCCGTCCGGATGAGCTCCTGGTCGCCGCCGATCTTGCGGCGCAGCCTGAAGATCTGGACGTCGATGGAGCGGTCGTAGATCTCGTCGCCATGCAGGCGCGAGAGGTCGAGCAGCTGGTCGCGGGACAGGACGCGCTGCGGCGCCTCGCAAAAGGCCAGCAACAGGTTGAATTCGCCGTTGCTCAGCACGACCTTGGAGCCTTGCGGATTGGTCAGGCGGCGCGCCCATGCGTTCAGCTCCCAGCCCGCGAAACGGTAGGCGCGGCGCTTTGTGCCCCGCAGGGACGGGGCGGCGTTCTGCTTGACGTGGTAGCGCCTCAGGACCGCGCGCACGCGGGCCAGCAGCTCACGGTTGCTGAAGGGCTTGACGACGTAGTCGTCGGCGGCGATCTCGAGTCCCATGACCCGGTCCGCCTCGTCGCGCCGGCCGGTCACGATGATGACGGGGACGTCCGTCCATTCGCGCAGCTGGCGTGCGAGCTGCATGCCGTCCTCCTCCTCCAGGCGCAGGTCCAGCAGCACGAGATCGATCACCTGCTCCTTCAGGATGCGGGACATCTCCGCGCCATCCTGGGCGCTCGACACCCTGAGGCCGCTCTCCAGGAGGTACCCGCCGATCAGTTCCCGCATGAGCGGGTCGTCATCGACAACGAGGATATGGGGCTGGGTCGCGAGCATTGTTTGAAGCGCTTCGTCCTGGCGTCGGGTTCGCCGCCGGATCACGGGACTGGCGCGAAAAGGTTATCAGCAGATCGGGATGGAGCTTGTTTCACCTGAATTCCTGGGGCGCGCATCGCAACGCCGGCCAATGCCGGCAAACAACATTCCTGAGAAGAACACGACGACGGCGAGATCGCCGAATGAACGACTTTCTTCCTGCAGCAGGGCAGGTGTCAAGAGGCCCGCCGCCACCGGGGTCTTGGGCTGTCCGGCGCTGGGCCGCAAAGGCAGTCATCGAACCGGCCGGAGCCGTTGCGCCGGACCTGCGGATGCTCCCGCGCTGCAGATCGTCGGGTCATCGGTGCGCGCGCCGGGAGGAACCACCATGGCCACGCGGACCAGGAGCGCGGCCGTCAGCGCGAAGAAGAGAAGCTCTATCGATGGGAAGCTTTTCATGGACGCCTGCGTTCCTCTTCCTGAATGTCCAGGGAAGTCTGACTGGCCTTGAGAAACGCCTGCATCCCCTGGGTGGGGGACCGTGGTTCCGGGCAAGCGGAAGGCCGCAGCGGCGGCCAGGGTGCGTGCCCCAGGCGGGGGATGTTCGCTGCGCCGCTGAATCTCCAGCATTGCATTTCCAGCCAGCGGAGGAATCCCGATGAAAACGAGGCAGCGATCCATTCGAGCAACCGTGACTGGCGCGGCACTGGCCATGGCCACGCTGAGCGGCCGGGCCGAGGGTGTGCTGGATCCCTGGGGCCCGATCGGTGCGACCCAGCGACAGCTGCTGTACGAGTGCCTGGGCGTGATGCTGCTGGTGGTCGTCCCGGTCATCGTCCTGACGCTCGCATTCGGGTGGTGGTTCCGCGCCTCCAACCAGCGCGCGACCTACCGGCCCGACTGGAGCTACAGCGGCAGGATCGAATTCACGATCTGGATCATTCCGCTGCTGATCGTCCTCTTCCTGGCGGGGGTGGCCTGGGTCGGCTCGCACGAGCTCGACCCGTTCCGTCCACTCGGAGGGGCCGGCAAGCGCCTGCGCGTGGAGGTGGTCGCCATGGACTGGAAGTGGCTGTTCATCTATCCGGAGCTGGGCGTCGCGAGCATCAACGAACTCGCCCTGCCCCTCGACACGCCGGTGAACATGAACATCACCTCGGCGAGCGTAATGAACGCGATCTTCATCCCGGGGCTCGCCGGGCAGATCTATGCCATGGCGGGGATGTGCACGCAAATGTCCGTCATCGCGGGCAAGACCGGCGTCTACCGCGGGCTGTCGTCGCAGTTCAGCGGCGATGGCTTTTCGGACATGAAATTCAAGGTGATCGCTGCCGACGGACCCGGCTTCGAGCGCTGGATCGACGGCCTGCGCCGGTCCGGCCAGGTGCTCGACAAGCCGGCGTACGAACGGCTGCTCGGCCAGCGGGCCAGCACGGCGGCCTCCTACTACGCGTCGGCCGACGGCGACCTGTTCGACTACGCGCTGCAGCGCGGCACCAAACCACCGTCCGCGATCAAGGCGCGAACGGTGGACCCCCGGACCGGCGTCTGCCGCGACATGAACCCCACGAATGGAGTGAACTGATGATGCTCGGCAAGCTGACCCTGGCCGCGATTCCCTTCGACCAGCCGATCGTCATGGTCACGTGCGTGGCCCTGCTGGTCGGGATCGCCTTCGTGCTCGGCCTGGTGACCTGGCTGAAGCGCTGGAAATGGCTGTGGGAAGAGTGGCTGACCACCGTGGACCACAAGCGCGTGGGCATCATGTACGTCCTGCTGGCCGTCGTGATGCTGCTGCGCGGCTTCAGCGACGCGATCATGATGCGCTCGCAGCAGGCGCTGGCGGCCGGCGGCGGCGCCGGCTTCCTGCCGCCCGAGCACTACGACCAGGTGTTCTCGGCGCACGGCACGATCATGATCTTCTTCATGGCGATGCCCTTCGTGGTGGGCCTGATGAACTTCGTGGTGCCGCTGCAGATCGGCGCGCGCGACGTCGCCTTTCCGGTGATGAACGCGCTCAGTTTCTGGCTCACGGCCGCGGGTGCGCTGCTGGTCAACATCTCGCTGGGCGTCGGCGAGTTCGCGCGGACCGGCTGGCTGGTCTACCCCCCGCTGTCCGAGCTGGCCTACAGCCCCGGCGTTGGCGTCGACTACTACCTGTGGGCGCTGCAGATCTCCGGCCTCGGCACGCTGCTGTCCGGCATCAACCTCGTCACCACCATCCTGCGATGTCGGGCGCCGGGGATGAAGCTTGGCCACATGCCGATCTTCTCCTGGACGGCGCTCGCCTCCAACATGCTGATCGTCGCCTCCTTCCCGGTGCTCACCGCCTCCCTGGCGATGCTCCTGCTGGACCGCTATGCGGGCATGCACTTCTTCACCAACGAGGCAGGCGGCAACCCGATGATGTTCATCAACCTCATCTGGATGTGGGGGCATCCGGAGGTCTACATCCTCGTGATCCCCGCCTTCGGCGTGTTCTCCGAGGTCATCGCGACCTTCTCGGGCAAGCCGCTGTTCGGCTACCGCTCGATGGTCGTCGCGACCATGGCGATCACCGTGCTTGCGTTCACGACCTGGCTGCACCATTTCTTCACGATGGGGTCCGGGGCGAACGTGAACGCCTTCTTCGGCATCACGACAATGATCATCTCGATCCCGACCGGCGTGAAGATCTTCAACTGGCTGTTCACGATGTACGGCGGGCGCGTGCGCTACACGACGCCGGTGCTGTGGACCATCGGCTTCATGATCACCTTCACCATCGGCGGCATGACGGGCGTGCTGCTGTCCATCCCGCCGGTCGACTTCGTGCTGCACAACAGCCTGTTCCTGATTGCACACTTCCACAACGTCATCATCGGGGGCGTCGTCTTCGCCTGCCTGGCCGCCTTCACGTACTGGTTCCCCAAGGCGTTCGGGTTCACGCTCGACGAACGCATCGGCAAGGCGGTGTTCTGGTGCTGGTTCATCGGCTTCTACCTGGCCTTCATGCCGCTCTACGCGCTCGGCTTCCTCGGCATGAAGCGGCGCATGAACCACTCCGACAATCCGGCCTGGACGCCGTACCTGTACGTCGCGGTGGCGGGCGCCGCCCTGATCATGGTCGGCATCGTCCTGCAGGTCGTGCAAC